>CAXTXZ010000065.1:7572-11301 GCA_964248015.1 uncultured Rhodopila sp.
CTGCTGCTCCCCGCCCGAAAGCTGGCCCGGCAGATGGGTTAGGCGATGACTCAGCCCAACGGCGTCCAGCGCGGCGCGGGCACGGCTGGCGGCGTCGCGCGCGCCGGCCAGCTCCAGCGGCACCGCGACATTCTCCAGCGCCGTCATGGTCGGGATCAGGTGGAACGCCTGGAAGACGATGCCCACCTTGTCGCGGCGCAGCCTGGCCAACGCGTCCTCGTTCATGCTGGTGATCGTCTGGCCATCCAGCGTGACACTGCCGGCGCTGGCGCGTTCCAGCCCGGCCAGCACCATGAGCAGGCTGGTCTTGCCGGAACCCGACGGGCCAACGAGGCCAACCGCCTCGCCTTGCGGAATGTCGAGATCAATGCCGCGCAATATGCTAACCGGTCCGGCGGCGGACGGCACGGTCAGGGTCAGGCCCCTGATCCGCACCAGCGGGGTCACGAGCGGAGAAAGTGGAATGGTGTCCATGCAGACGCTATATTGTGCAATGCAACGGTGGCAAAAGGGCTGGTGCGTCATTGCAATGGTGTTAGCTACGGCAGGGTCCGCGCTGGCGGCGCCGCCTCGGTTGCTGGTGCTGGGCGACTCGTTGTCGGCCGGATACGGCCTGGCGCATGGGGACGGCTTCCAGATGCAGTTGCAGCAAGCGCTGAAGGCGCGCGGGCACGACGTCACCATGGTCGATGCCGCCGTGTCCGGCGACACCACCGCCGGCGGCCGGTCCCGGCTTGATTGGGCCATCGGCGATGGCGTGGACGCGGCGATCGTGGAGCTTGGGGCGAATGACGGGCTGCGGGGGGTTGATCCCAGGGACATGGAGGCGAACCTGACCGCCATCCTGGATCAGTTGGCGGCTCGGCATATCCCTGTGCTGCTCAGCGGCATGTACGCGCCGCCCAACCTGGGGCCGGACTACCAGGCCGCGTTCAGGGGGGTGTTCGACAGGCTGGGGAAGCGGCCCGGCGTGCTGTATGACTCGTTTTTCCTGCAAGACGTCGCCCTGGTGCGGGGCCTGACCTTGCCCGACGGCCTGCATCCCAACGCCGAGGGCGTGCGGCGCGTCACGGCCCGCATCCTGCCTCTCGTGGAAAAGCTGTTGTCTGAGATCCATCCGGCATAAGGCTGAACAGGATGCGACTTTTCGTCGGCCTCGACCTGCCCTGGGCCTTGCGGGAAAGGCTGGCGCTGCTGGCCGGCGCCGGCCTTTCCGGCGCGAAATGGGCGCCGCCGGAGAACTACCATCTGACGCTGCGGTTCATCGGCGAAATGCCCGGCCACCGCGCCGAGGACATCGACATGGCCCTCGCCGGGCTGCGGGCGCGCAGGTTCACGCTGACCCTGGCCGGCGTCGGGACGTTCAACAAGGGCGGGCGCAGCACGGCGCTCTGGGTCGGGGTGGATCGGAACCCGCAACTGGAACACCTGCACAGCAAGATCGAGACCGCCCTGCAGCGCTGCGGGCTGGAGCCGGAGCGACGCCGGTTCCAGCCGCATGTCAGCCTCGCCCGGCTCGATAATGTGGCCGAGGGCAAGCTGGCGTCCTATGTGCAGGCGCACAACCTGTTCCGCGCGGAGCCGCTGGCGGTGGAGCACTTCACGCTGTTCAGCTCGCGGCTGGGGAAGGAGGCGTCCGTCTACACGGCCGAGGTCGAGTATGGGCTAGCCTGAGCCGTCTGGGCAGGGAGACAGGCGCCGCCAGTAGCTTTCGCCTTGAAACGGCGCCTGAGGCGATCCACGCCCCTACACAAGCGCATGGCTGCGAGTGCCACCTTAAGCCCCCGGCCCATGAACAGTCACAACGCATAGGCGGCGCTCGCGGGTTTATGCCGTCCTGTCGTTCGCCGAGCCCAACGCCGCCTGCGCCGCCGCAAGGCGGGCCACCGGAACGCGGAACGGGCTGCACGACACGTAGTCCAGGCCAACCTGCTCGCAGAACGTGATGGAGGCCGGATCGCCGCCATGCTCGCCGCAGATGCCCAGCTTCAGGTCGTTCTTGGTGCGGCGGCCTTTTTCGGAAGCGATGCGGACCATCTCGCCCACGCCCTCGATGTCGATCGAGACGAACGGGTCCTTCGGCAGGATGCCGGACTCGACGTACAGCGGCAGGAACTTGCCGGCGTCGTCGCGCGACAAGCCAAACACGGTCTGCGTCATGTCGTTGGTGCCGAAGCTGAAGAAGTCGGCGGCCTCGGCGATCTTGTCGGCCAGCATGGCGGCGCGCGGCAGTTCGATCATCGTGCCGACGCTGTAGTCGATCGTGCTGTTGGCCTCGGCGAACACCTCGGCGGCGACCTTGTCAACCTGGGCGCGAGTGATCTCCAGTTCCTTCTTCATGCCGACGAGCGGGATCATGATCTCGGGGTGCGGCGCCTTGCCGGTTTCCTTGGCGACGGCGAGGGCGCCCTCGAAGATGGCGCGGGCCTGCATCTCGTAGATTTCCGGATAGGAAATGCCCAGGCGGCAGCCTCGGTGCCCAAGCATGGGGTTGGCCTCCGCGAGTTCGGCGGCGCGGCGGCGTATGGTCTCGATGTCGGTGCCGAGGCTGTCGGCGACCTCCTGCATTTCCTGGTCGGCGTGCGGCAGGAACTCGTGCAGCGGCGGGTCGAGCAGGCGGATGGTGACGGGCAGTCCGGCCATGATGGTGAAAAGCTGGCGGAAATCCTCGCGCTGGAAGGGCAGCAGGCGCTCCAGGGCGGCGCGGCGGGCGGGCTCGGTGTTGCCGATGATCATCTGCCGGACCGCCAGGATGCGCTCGGGGTCGAAGAACATGTGCTCGGTGCGGCACAGGCCGATGCCCTCCGCGCCGAACTTGCGGGCGGTGTCGGCGTCCATCGGGGTTTCGGCGTTGGCGCGCACCTTCATGCGGCGGGACTTGTCGGCCCACTCCATCAGCGTGCCGAAATCCCCGGACAGGGCAGGCTCGATCATCGCGACGGAGCCGACGAAAACCTCGCCGGTCGCGCCGTCCAGGGTGATGGTGTCCCCGGCGCGGATGGACTGGCCGCCGGCCGCCAGCACCTGGGCGTTGTAGTCCACGCTGATGCCGCCCGCGCCGGACACGCAGGGGCGCCCCATGCCGCGGGCGACCACGGCCGCGTGGCTGGTCATGCCGCCGCGCGTGGTGAGGATGCCCTTGGCGGCGTGCATGCCGTGGATGTCCTCGGGGCTGGTCTCGATGCGGACCAGGATCACCGACTCGCCCTTGGCGGCGCGGGATTCGGCCTCGTCGGCGCTGAACACCACGATGCCGCAGGCCGCGCCGGGGCTGGCGGGCAAGCCCTTGCCCAGCAGGGTGCGGGGGGCTTTCGGGTCCAGCATCGGGTGCAGGAGCTGGTCGAGGGAGGACGGGTTGACCCGCATCACCGCTTCGGATTCGCCGATCAGCCCCTCGCGCGCCATGTCCACCGCCATGCGCAGGGACGCCGCGGCGGTGCGCTTGCCGTTGCGGGTTTGCAGCATGTACAGCTTGTTCTGCTGCACGGTGAACTCGATGTCCTGCATGTCCTTGTAGTGCTTTTCCAGCGTCTCGCGCACCGCCATCAGCTCGGCGTACGCCTGCGGCATGGCCTTCTCAAGCGGGATCTCGCCCGCCTTGGCGACCGAGGACGACAGCGGCTGCGGCGTGCGGATGCCGGCGACGACGTCCTCGCCCTGGGCGTTCACCAGGTACTCGCCGTAGAACATGTTCTCGCCGGTGGACGGGTCGCGGGTGAAGCAGACGCC
>CAXTXZ010000066.1:0-9884 GCA_964248015.1 uncultured Rhodopila sp.
GCCTCGCGCCTCCCCAACCGCCTTTTGTCGCCCCCATGGCGGAAGTGATAGGCAACTCGATGATGCCGCCGAAACACCGAATGACATGGGTTTAATTACTCTGACTAGAGAACGGTTACTTTCAAATCCGCATGTTCATCCTGTCTTTGGGACGGAGTGGTTGAGCCATAACCGGTCCCAACCGGCACTATGGACGATCATCGGATAGGAACCATCATGAACACTCACCCTCAACGTCGGATTTGGCGGCGATCTGCCCTGATCGCCGCGCTGCTCGCCAGCAGCAGCCTGGGCGGCTTTGCAATCAGCCATGCTGCATGGGCCGAGGACGGCGCCCCGGTCAACCCGCCTGGAACACAGGTCCAGCCGCATGTCCTGCCGGATTTCACCAGTCTGGTGACCCAGGTGAAGCCCGCCGTCGTTTCGATCACCAACAAGCTGCAGGCCACGCCGGCTTCTTTTGAAGACGAGCAGCAGGGCCGCCAGATGCCCCAGTTGCCCTTCCCGTTCAACCAGATGATCCCGAATGGGCAACAGCGGCAGCACGCTGCCGAAGCCCGTGGTTCCGGGTTTATCGTCAGCGCGGACGGCCTTGTGGTGACCAATAACCATGTGGTGAAAGGCAGCCGCACCCTCAGCGTCACGCTCGACGACGGCAGCGTGCTTCCCGCCAAGGTGATTGGCGTCGATCCGCGCACTGATATCGCTGTGCTGAAGGTCAACGCGACGCACCCGCTGCCTTTCATCCAGCTTGGCAACTCCCGTGACGTGAAACCCGGCGAGTGGGTCGTCGCCATGGGCAATCCGTTCGGTCTCGGCGGCTCGGTTACCGCCGGCATTGTCTCCGCCGTCAGCCGCGACATCGGCGCAGGCCCCTACGACCAGTTCATCCAAGTGGATGCGCCTATCAATCAGGGCAATTCTGGCGGCCCCCTGTTCACTCAGGACGGCAAGGTTATCGGCATGAACACCGCGATCCTGTCGCCCACGGGCGGCTCGGTCGGCATCGGCTTCGCCATTCCGTCCGATATGATCCGCACCGTCACCGCGCAGCTTGAGAAGACCGGCCACGTCACCCGCGGCTATGTCGGCGTCGAGGCGCAGCAAATTACCGCCAGCACGGCCAAGGCCCTGCACCTGACGGAGAATGGCGGCGCGCTGCTGGCCGGCGTTCAGTCCGATGGCCCGGCGGCCGAGGCGGGCATGCAGCCTGGTGACGTCATCCAGGCGGTGAACGGCGTCAAGATCGCCAGTCCCAAAGACCTTGCGATGAACATCGCCAGCATCCAGCCCGGTGATCAGGCGCATCTGACCGTGCTGCATGACGGGCAAACCAGGCAGGTCGACGTCAAGGTCGGCCAACTGCCCGGCGAGCGGACAGCAAGCAACGACAACCAGGGCAGCGGCGAGCATCGCTCGCAACTTGGCTTGGCGCTGGCGCCGCTGTCACCTGACCTGCGTGAACAGCTTGATGTGCCGCATGGCATGAATGGAGCGGTCGTGCAGGGCGTGCAGCCAGGATCGCCAGCCGAGGCGGCCGGTCTGCAGCCAGGCGATCTGATTGTCGGTGTTGGCACGCAGCCGGTGAACTCGCCAGCCGAGGCGGCCAAGGCAATGCGCACGACCTTGAGCGGCAGTGATCATGCTTTGGCATTGCGGGTGATCCGCAACGGGCAACCTGTGTTTGTCGGCGTGACGCTGGACCAGAACCAGGGCTGATCACGCTGATGGATTAGCGACCATCTTTCCGTTCGACATGGAGGCGCCGCGTCAATGCGGCGTCTTCAGTCATCGGAATATCCGGTGATCTCACATAAAGGAACTGCGTCATTAGGACAGCAAGTGTCCCGCGGCCCCATTCCACCTTCCAGCAAAGCTTTCAGTGCTCGACACAGGAACGCCGCAGCCTGTTTTGCTAATCCCTGAAAACCAAGGAAGAAAAAGAGTGAAAATGAACTTTGGCCACAACAGGCCAGGAAGGCCGGAACGATGTGTCCCAAAACAATTAGGAAATTAATCTTGACGCGAAACCAAGCGTCATCTTAAAAGCCTGGCATGACCGCCACTCAATCCAACCCTGCCAACGCTCTGATCGACGTCATCAGCGCCCTGCTCGTGCCAATGTTCCTGATCGCCAGCAATGGCGATGTTGCGCTCGCCCGGACGGCGGCCATCCAGACGGTAAGTGCCTATCGCGTTCAAAACCAGGTGGATTTGGTGACGGTCGCGCAGATCCTCGCCTTCGGCTTGGGCGCGCTGGGATCGCTTGCCCTTTCCATGGCCGACGACCTCTCGTTGTCCATGATCCTGCGCCTGCGCGGCAACGCCAACGCCTGCAGCCGCTCCGCCGAACAACACCGCCGCGCCCTGCGTGCAAGCCCCGAGGCAATTCAGGACGCGCCCTCAGCCATCCCCGAACCGCGCGACCATTCCGTCGCCCGGACATGCGCCACCCAGGCGCAGTCGCCTGACCCGCCAACCGCAACGCCCGCGCCCGCCCAGCCGCAGGCCAGTGCGCCCGTTATGCCGGTGACGGCGGACCAGCAGCGTCGCACCCTGTGGGCCGCCACGCTTCCCGAGGCTGCCACTGACTGCAACGCCAAAATCCCTTGTCTTGCCCCTGCCCAACAGAAGGCTGTGTCGGTCCGCGCTGCTGCACTGAACAGCACAGCCACCACCTTGCTGTCGGGCGTTGATTTGGCGCCATGCCGTCCGAAGCCGATCATGCCGCCCAAGGACGTCAAACCCCGCTAAAGCAGGTCGCCGGAGGACCGAAAGGTCTGGAGGCGGGAATCTGCTTGGAAACAACAAGCTATAGCGCACCGCCGTCCCAACCGGACTGCGGTGCGCCATGAAGCCAGCGACAACCAGCGAATACGGCTTAAAGGGGCCATGCCGCTGGGTGCGGTGTTCCTTCGCCCCCGCCACGCTCTTGCCGAACTGGCCAGTGGTGCGACAAGTGGAGGTATGCGAGACGTAGGCCTCGCCGCTCCAACGTTGCGCAGGTTGATCCAGCCGCATGAACGCTCCCTTCGCTAAACCAACCATGCCAGGTGATTCAGCTTTGGCGATCAAGCTGGCGCGCAACATCAAGGGAGCCGTGCTGTTCGACCAGGCCAGCCGGGGCCGCTACGCGACGGATGCGTCGATCTACCAGATCGAGCCGCTCGGGGTGATCGTGCCCGAAACCATTGATGATGTCGTCGCGGCTCTTGCCATCGCGCGCGAGGAAGGCGTGCCCGTGCTGGCGCGGGGCGGCGGCACCAGCCAATGCGGCCAGACGGTCAACCGTGCGCTGGTGATGGATTGTTCCAAGCATCTGCGCCGCATCCTGCATGTCGATAAGGAGGCGCGAACCGCCCTCGTCGAGCCAGGCCTGGTCCTGGGCCACCTCAACAACGCATTGCGCGCGGACAAACTGTTCTTCGCCGTCGATCCCTCGACCCACGCGCGCTGCACGATCGGCGGCATGGCGGGCAACAATTCGTGCGGCTCCAAGTCCATTCGGTATGGCCTCATGGCGGACAATGTGCGTGCGATAGACGCCATCCTGTCGGACGGCTCCCGCCATCGCTTCGGCTCCGCCTCGACTAATTTCGACCACGCCATTCCTACAGCAATCGCCGATCTTATCCAGCGCCTGCGGGTGCTCGGCCTTAACGAGGCTGATGAGATCGAATCCCGCTTCCCACGCCAGCTCCGCCGTGTCGGCGGCTACAACATCGATGCGCTCACTCCAGCCGCGCGGGCCGCCGGACGTGACAACCTGGCCCGTCTCCTGGTTGGGTCTGAAGGCACCTTGGCGTTCTCCGCCGCGATCGAGCTTGCCTTGCACCCCATCAAGCCCCGCAAGGTGCTGGGCATTTGCCAATTCCCCACTTTCCGTTCCGCCATGGCGGCGGCCAAGCCGATTGTCGCCCTGCAACCCGAGGCGGTGGAACTGGTCGACCGCACCATGATCGACCTGGGCCGCGGCATTCCCATCTACCGCTCCACCATCGATCAAATGCTGATTGGCGAGCCCGACAGCCTGCTCATTGTCGAGTTCCACGGCCACGACGACACGACGCTGCTGGCAAAGCTCGCTGATTTGGAAGCCTTGATGGGCGACCTCGGCCATGTCGGCGTTGTCCGTGCGCTCGACCCGGCCTTCCAGGCCGACATCGCCGCGGTCCGCGAGGCCGGGCTGAACATCATGATGTCCATGAAGGGTGACGGAAAGCCGGTTTCCTTCATCGAGGATTGCGCCGTCGATCTGGAGGATCTCGCCGACTACACCGAGAGGCTGAATGACGTGTTTGAGCGTCACGGCACAAAGGGCACTTGGTATGCCCATGCCTCGGTGGGCTGCCTGCATGTCCGCCCCGTGCTGAACATGAAAGATCCCGCCGATGTCGCGACGATGCGGGCCGTGGCCGAGGAAACCTTTGCCTTGGTGCGCGAATACAAAGGCTCGCACAGTGGCGAGCACGGCGACGGCCTGGTGCGCAGCGAGTTCAATGAAACGATGTTCGGCTCGCGCATCGTCCGCGCCTTCGAGTCCGTCAAGGACGCCTTCGACCCGGTCGGCCTGCTGAACCCGAACCGGGTCGTCCGTCCGCCGCGCATGGATGACCGCACGCTGTTCCGCTACCCGCCGGCCTACGCTCCCGTCAGCGATTTCACCCCCAAGCTGAACTGGTCCGAGCATCCTGGCCCGCTCAACGGAATGCTCGGCGCGGTCGAGATGTGCAACAACAACGGCGCCTGCCGAGGCTTCGATTCCGGCGTCATGTGCCCAAGCTATCGCGTGACGCGCGATGAGACGCATCTGACCCGAGGACGCGCCAACACCCTGCGGCTCGCGCTGACCGGGCAGCTCGGCCCAGGCGCCATGGCATCGGACGCAATGGCCGACGCCATGGCGCTGTGTGTTTCCTGCAAGGCATGCAAGCGCGAATGCCCCACCGGCGTTGACATGGCGAAGATGAAGATCGAGGTCACGGCCGCGCGCGTCGAGCGGCATGGCATGAAGCGACGTGACAGGCTTATCGCCGAGCTGCCGCGATACGCGCCGTTCGCCTCTCGGGCGCCTTGGCTCGCCAATCTGCGCAACCACTCACCGCCCTTGCGCCGGCTGACGGAACGTTTCCTTGGTTTCTCCGCCGCTCGGCCTCTTCCTGTCTGGAGCATGTCCCCCTTCCGGGATCAGGAAGCCGCATCGGGCGCTCCGGCGTCGTCGCGTGGCGAGGTGTATCTTCTGGCCGACACCTTCAACCGGTATTTTGAGCCTGAAAACCTCCGTGCGGCGGTCAAGGTGCTGGCCGCGTGCGGCTACCGTGTCCGCATTCCGGACACGGATGGCCGCCCGTTATGCTGCGGCCGGACCTGGCTCGCGGCTGGATTGGTCAGCAAGGCAAGGCAGGAGGCTGAGCGGACAATGCGGCATCTGGCGGATGACCTGCCTGTCGTCGGCCTGGAACCCTCCTGCCTGATGACGTTGCGGGACGAGTTCCGTTCCCTGCTGCCGGGCGCCGCCGCTGATCGGTTGGCGGCAAAGTCAGTGCTTCTCAGTGAGTTCATGGCCCGAGAACCCGATCTGGCGCTGCGGCCGATGGCAGGTGTGGCAAGGGTGCATGGGCATTGCCATCAAAAAGCGCTGGGAGCATTCCCCGACGCGCTTGCCATGCTGAAGCGCATCCCAGGGCTTTCGGCGCAGCCCATTGTATCGTCGTGCTGTGGCATGGCCGGTAGTTTCGGTTATCAGGTGGAAACGGCGGCGACATCGCGCGCCATGGCCGAGGCAGCTTTGCTGCCAGCCATCAGGGCGGCGGCGGCGCAGGATTACATCGTTGCGGATGGCACGTCGTGCCGCCATCAGATCCGCGATTTGTCAGGACGCAATGCCATTCACTCCGTACGGTTGATGGAGCAGGCACTGGATGCGCGATAGCCGTTTCAGTCGCAAGCCATTTCCACGCGCCCCAGGCGGCGCTTTGAACATGGCCAGCAAGGATCTTCAAGCCGAGGCAGGCACCTGTTTGCCCTTCCTGGCGTTCAAGGGAACCTCGACGTCGATTTCCAGCATCGACACGGCATCACCTCGATCCATCTTGATCTGCACCGCGTCTCGCTCCACAGAGATGTGCTTGGCTATGACCGCCAGGATTTCCTCCTGCAGGACTGCCAGCAGGTCGGATTTGCCAATGACGCTGCGTTCATGGGCCAGCAGCACCTGCAAGCGGTCACGCGCCACCGGTGCAGAGCTTTTTTTGCGGAAAAGCTCGCTGAGTTTCAAGCAACCCTCCTCCCGAACAGCCGCCCGATCAACCCGGAGCGTTGCAGCGGCACCACGACATCCACTTTCTCGCCCTTCAACCGTCGCGCCGCGTCAAAATACGCTCGGGCAGGGGCGGAATTTGGATTATTGAGCGTCACAGGCGACCCGATGTTCGACGCCCGCAGCACTTCTTCGCTTTCCGGTATGATACCGAGCAGCGGGATGGAAAGGATTTCCAGCATATCTTCGGTCTTCAGCATCTCATTCCGCGCCGCCCGTCCTGGGTCGTAGCGCGTTACTAGCAGATATTTGTCAATCCGTTCGCCCTTTTCCGCTTTTAGCGTCTTGGAGTCGAGCATGCCGATTATGCGGTCGGAATCCCGCACCGAGGACACCTCTGGGTTCGAGACAACAACCGCGAGATCGGCGTTGCGCATTGCCAGCAACGCGCCGCGCTCGATTCCCGCCGGGCTGTCGCAGATGACCCAATCAAACTTCTCCCGCAGCTCCGCGATGACCTTGTCAACGCCCTCGGGCGTCAGCGCGTCCTTGTCCCGAGTCTGCGACGCGGGCAGCAGGGACAAGGTATCGATCCGCTTGTCGCGGATCAGTGCCTGCGACAGCTTGGCATCGCCTTGCACGACGTTGATCAGGTCGAAGACCACGCGGCGCTCCGCCCCCATCACCAGGTCAAGGTTGCGCAGGCCCACATCGAAATCGATAATGACGACATTCTCGCCGCCGCGAGCCAGCGCGGCCCCAAGGGCGGCGGTGGATGTCGTCTTGCCGACACCGCCCTTGCCGGACGTCACCACCAGGACCTTGGCCATGTGCTCCCCCTTAATCCAGAACCGATATTTTCATGTGCTCACCCTCAAGCCAGGCCTGAACGGGCTTGCCGAGCGCTTTGTCGGGCATGTCATCCGCAGTCTGGTAGACGCCATCGATGGATAGTAGTTCCGCCTGCAACTTGCTGCAGAAGATGCGCGACGCTCCGTTGCCTGCCAGTCCGGCGATGGCCCGGCCGCGCAGCGTTCCATAGATATGGACCGATCCGCCCGCCATCACTTCAGCGCCGGACGCCACCGAGCCTAGCACGGTGATGTCGCCACGCTCGAACACCACCGACTGGCCGGACCGGACCGGCTGGTCGATCAGCAGGGAATTGGTTTCACTCGGCACTGCCTCGCCTTTGGCCGGCTTTTCATCCGGCAGCGCGATCGGCCGTCCGGGCTTCGCCGAAACCGGCAACGGCCTTCCCCAGGCCTCGATGCCTTGCCAGGACGCATGCGCGCCCTCTGTCCCAATGATTCGGATGCCACGGGTTTCCAACAGGTGCAGGAACTCAGCCACGCCTTTTTGCACATGCGGCACGGCCCCCAGGTCGACCACGACAGGGCGCGAGTCGAAGAAATTGGGTGACCTTTCCATCTGCGCATCCAGCGCGGCAAGCCAGTTGGTCAACGGCACTTCAGGCGCCAGCACCAATGCCATGATGGAGCGGCCGCGCAGGCGAATCAGAGGGCGAGTCTCGGATGTTGTCACAGACTCGAAGTACCTGCGGATCACCCAACGGTCAACGGGTTTCCGCTTCGTCGCACACAATAATGTGGATATAACTTCGTCTCGATTGCCGCGATGGCGATAGGCAAGGCTTTCCGGACAGGCGACAGCGCCGCTGGGACAAGTCCCAGCGGCGTCTTTTGCTCAGGTGAACGAGTGCGCCATCAGGTCGGAAAGTTTTGCTGTTGTCGCACCGGCGATGGTGGCGATCACTGACTGCGTGCCGCCTGGCGTCGCCACGACTGATACAATGGCGCCTTGCGCCGAGTCGGCGACTGCCAGAAAGCTTGCAAGCGTATTGGACGATCCCGTCCACTTCGTCCCTGCCAACGCGTTATGTAAGTCTAACGTATCTCCATTGGTGAAAATGTCGCTGGTGAACTTGTCGATCCCTTTGCCTGCCGTTGGAAGGATGTAAGTGTTCTTGCCACCTGTATCGGTGATCAGGTTGGTTCCCCCAGACAGGCTGAGGACATCACCGATCCCTTTGATGAAAAGCGTATGGTTGCCAGCGGTCGCGATCACTGAGATTTCGCTTTGGCTGACCGTCGCGCTGGTTGGGCTGGCGGCGATCGTGATTGGCGCCGGCAGGGGGCTGGTTGCAGTGCCGGTGCCTGGCGTCCAGGAAGCCGAGGGGTTGGTCTTGCTCCACCACAGCGCACTGCTGTTCTCTTGCCACACGGCATTGTTGACGTATGCCAGTTCCGTCACGTTGCCTGTTGTCGGGTCCGCCACGCCATTCACCGCGACCTGCCCGGTGCTCGTGATCGTCCATCTGTTCGCGCTGCCGTCGGTGATCGCGCCGGTTGATCCCGCCAGCACCATCGTGTCGTTCGGTGAGGCCGCGGATGGCGGTGGCGAAGGAACGGCTGTCGCGGGCATATTGAAGGTTTGCGAGCCGTCGTTGAACAGCCCCCAAGGCGTGCCGGCGACCGCCGTCCCATCATAGCTTATTGCATTGATGTAAAGATTGCGGTCAACGGGATCATAGGCGCCCGCCGAGTCCGGAGGTCCAATCAGGTCGTTCAGGAACGTAACCGCAACGGTGTGCGGTCCATTGCCCCAGGATCCTTTCAGCGTGAATTGCTGGGTCTGTCCTTCCCAGGAAATCGCGCTGGTCGTGAAGGTGCCACCGACCTGCTTGCCATCAACCGAGACAGTGAACTGTGCGTCACCCATGTATGGATCTTCGGACATGGCCAGAGTGAGCGTGTCTGCCCCTGTTCCCGCCTGAACGGCCGCCGGTGTCGTGGTCGGCGTCGAGGGCGCATTGGCAGGGATTGAGGTGGTGTCCGTCGCGGTGAAGACAGCGTTTCCAGGGTAAAAGCCAGTGGTCGAAAGCGGCGGATAGAACGCTGACACGTAGATCGGCGTGACGGTGGATGAAACCGACGTGCCATCATAGGTCACGCTGTTGACGTAGACGTTCCGATCCCCACCGTCGTTAAAGGCGGCCTTGTCACCTGCCGTCATCGAGTTGTTGGCAAAGGTGACCGTCAGCGCATGTTGCCCGGGTGTGAAGTTACCTTGGAAGGTGAAGGTCTGCGTCTGGCCGGCGCCGTGCGAGGCGGTAACGGTCTGTAGGCCTCCAATTTGCTGGCCATCGACGTTCAAGGTGAATTCCGCGTCGCGTCCAGCCGCTCCAACGGGGCCATCCGCGTCCTCGGACATCGTCAGGACAATGGTGTCCGATCCGCTGCCAATGACCGTGCCGGTCGGCGGTGGCGTAGGACCGGAAGTGGCTGGCAGCGGGCTTGTGGCGGTGCCTGCGCCGATTGCCCATCCTGTGTTGGGCTGTGTCTCGCCCCACCACAGCTTGCTGCTGTTCTCTTGCCAGATCGTGCCGTTGACGTAGGCCAGTTCGATGACGTTTGCCGTGGTTGCGTCGGCGTTGCCGTTGGTTGCGACCAGCCCTCCGTTGGTGATGGTCCAGATGTTGCCGCTGGCGTCGATGATCGCGGCGGCCGAGCCGGCCTTCACCACCGTGTCGTTGGGCGAGGGTGGCGGTGGCAGCGGGCTTGTGGCGGTGCCTGCGCCGATTGCCCATCCTGTGTTGGGCTGT
>CAXTXZ010000066.1:9984-11297 GCA_964248015.1 uncultured Rhodopila sp.
GATGATCGCGGCGGCCGAGCCGGCCTTCACCACCGTGTCGTTGGGCGAGGGTGGCACCGCGGGCGGCGGGGTCGGTGACGTGGACCCGCCAGTCGATTGGCTGAACAGCCAGCCGAGTGGTGAGCCGGGACCGGTCTTTGGATAATAAGTGTCCCAAACATCGTGTGCCAGGGTGTTGTCCTGGGTGTAGATCATATCGCCGCCGATTGCCTGCTCCGCCGCGTACAGGTTCTGGTCCCAGGCGAGAGGCACCTGTGTGTCCTGGCCGCCGTGGATGGCCCAGAACGGCACGTTCTTCAGCGCCGACACCACCGACTGGTTCGGTTGAGGGTATCCCTGACCGTAATCCGCGCCGGCCAGTGACAGGCCGGCGGCGAAAATCTTGCCCTCGGTGCCGGTGTAGGCGTTGTACTTGATTATCATGTCCTCGGTGCCGATGCCGCCCATCGAGTTGCCGGTGACATAAATCCGCGACGGATCGGTCGAGTACTGCGACCTGACCTGCGCCAGTGCCGCGAGAGCGTTGGTTTCGCCTGCGCTGTCGGGCGTGCTGACGCCGCCCCAGTTGATCGTTTGCCCGCTGGGGTCGGCCGTCTGGTCCAGCAGCGGCATGACGATAATGGCTGGGTAGTCGGTTCGGAACGCCGTGCTATTGAACCAGGGGTTCACCTCTGAGACCAGGCCGGATGGATCGTCGCCCATATCTAGTTGATGCAAGTACAATACAGTGGGGTATTTTATCGCGGAATCGTAATTCGCCGGCAAAAGCACGTCATACTGCATGCCGTTGATCGTTTGTTGGATCCAGTTCCCTGGGGTGACGGCTGAAGCCTGACTGTCGCTCATTGGCAATAGATTCCTTAACGTGACAACACGCCAGGGTTTTCACGGGTGAGTGAATAAGGTCAACATACAAATTCTACTCTAGACAAAACATAGATTAACCTTTCCAATAATTACATTATTTTTTAGTAATAGAAATAGCTTATGGCTCCACATGTAGAAGTATTTGATAAAAAACGTTATTAATACATAATAATTTAAATCAGAAAAATGCTTCCGATCGCCTTGAGTGCTATTATTATAATAAGTTAGTAATAAATGTGAACTAGCATCTGATAACGATCTATGCCGTTCTGCAAAGATTTGTCATGCGCTCAGAGAGGCCTGCACTTTAGGCAAAATCATGAAACAGTCACACACAACCCAGGAACCCGCTGCTACTTGAGCACGTACCTGAGCCTCGTTTTTGGCCTTGGGGGTCCGTGGATGCAGGGTTGACCATTGCTGGAACTTATTGACGTAAGCCGCCA
>CAXTXZ010000067.1:0-3497 GCA_964248015.1 uncultured Rhodopila sp.
ATGCTATCCTTGCGGCAATGGATAAAGCGGCGGTCACTTAAAGCGAGCGCGGATGCTTCTCCGTCATGTGCGCAATGTTGCATTTCTCAAAGGAAATACAGCAGCGCCAGGCTTCCTGCCCCAACTAGCACGCAGTAATAAGCGAACGGGTTCAGCGCCAGGGCATCGTGCTGACGGAAATACCGCATCAGGAACGCGGTGCTCAGCAAGGCCGTGACACCCGCCGCCACCGCCGCGATCACCGATATGGTCAGCACGCCCTGCGGCACGCTTTCATGCAGCAGCTTTGGCACCTCCAGCGCCGTCGCCCCCAGGATGATCGGTGTCGCGATCAGGAAGGAGAAGTGGGCCGAACCCTCGTGGTTCACCCCGCGCAGCAGGCCGCCCACGATCGTCGCCCCCGAGCGCGAGATCCCCGGTATGAGCGCCGAGCACTGCCAAAGGCCGATGAACAGCGCGTCGGTCGGGGTCAGCGTCGAAAGCGACCGTTGGCCGCGCCCGCGCAACCGCTCGCCGAACAACAGCAGCAACCCGTTGACGATCAGGAAACTGGCCGCGACGACCGGAGACCCGAACAGCCCGCGCACCAGTTTCTCCAGCACGAACCCCACAACAACAGCGGGGATCGTCGCGATCACCACCAGCGCGAACACCCGCCGGCTTTCCCGAACCTGATGCGCGCCGCCGATCCCCAGCACCCCGGTCGCCAGGGCCAGCCAGTCGCGCCAGAAATACCCCAGCAACGCCACCGCGGTGCCGACATGCAGCATCACCAGGAACGGCAGGAACTCGGGCGAGCGCTGGTCGATCCCCCAGTGCAACAGCGCCGGCAGCACCACGGCGTGGCCCAGGCTGCTGACGGGAAACAGCTCGGTCGCGCCTTGCAGGATTGCGATGACAAGGGCTTGTAAGATATCCATGCGTGGCTCCGGCCGATTCGAAGCGGCACCTTAGCGGAATTTCCCCGCTCCCACATCGCTCGCCTGCACTTTTTTTCATCAGTCCGCCAAAACCTTCATTCCCGTCCGCCACCGGAACACGCCCAGGACCAGAACAGATCGCCGGCAGTCGCCTGTATCCCCGCAAACAGCCGCGCTAAAACAGGCTGCGCGCGATCTCCAGAAGCTCCCGCAGATACGCCCCGCCGTCCTCCGGCATGACGGAAACGCCGATCCGAGCGCGATACGACGCCGCCGCCTCGGCGAAATCGGATACCGCGTCCGACTCCTCCAGCCAACCGCCGATGCCCTGCAACTCCGCCCGAAGGTCCGCGTACGCGTTGCGCCGCAGGTCAGCGGCCAGCGTCTCCAGCAGGCGGGCGGCGGTTGCGCTGGCGGCATCGGACGGATCGGCGTCAACCAGGCGAAGCCGCCACGCCGCGGCATGCTCCAGCGCCTCGATCTCCGGCCCATCCTCATCCATCCCTGGTCCCTCCTGGCTGGCCATCCGGCGCAGCCGGCGAATGTCGTGTCAATCGCCGCCGCCACGGATTACAGGTTGCCGCGTGAAACGCAACGAACCAGCGGAGCCGCCGCATCGTGCCGAAAACACTGTCATGGCTGCTCCTGGCTCTCGGCTGCGTGGTGGCCGCTGGCGGCTACTGGCAGGTGATGGCCGAGCCGGTCTTCTGGTGCGGCCGGACCGAGGCCGCCCCCGCCACCATCATCCTGGCCATCATCTGCCTCGTTCAAACGGCGCTGTATTTCGCAGCCGTGGCATCGCCTGGCTGGGAAAGGCCGTATCGCTTCTCGCAGGCAGCCGTGCTGCCGTTCCTGTTCGCCGGGCTGTGGCAGGTCTTCACGCCCACCCCGCGCACCCTCCTGTTCTTCGGCGTCCTCGCCGCCATCCCGGTCGCGGCCGGCTTGCTGTGGCCGGGCATGCGATGGATGCGCCCGCGCCTGCTAGCCCTGTCCGCCTTCTTCGTCCTGTCCACCCTGGGCTTCCTGGCAGCTTTCGGCGAGATCCCCTTCACCCTGCCGGGATTCATCGTCCCTACCTGGCTGATCGGGCTGGCGGCCGTCGCGGCGGCCTGCGTCTCCCTCGCCTTGATCGTCTCCCTCCGCGACACCTTGCCTCTCGCCGCCACGTGCCACCTGCCTTGCGCGCTGCTGCTGTTCCCAGTCCTGCGCGGCAAGTTCCCCGACTTCGCCTACGATAGCCTCATGTACAAGACGACCCTGCCTTACCAGCTCGCCGAGTGGCGCACCGGCGGCATCGCCCTCATCGACGGCTACATGGTGGGAACCAACCTGCAAGAGATGCTCAACGCCCTGCTGGTCATCCTCGCCCGCGACTACCTGCCGCCGTTCATCTCAACGATCAGCTTTGTCCTCCTGGCCCTCGTCATCCCCCTCGCCTTCCCCGTTTCCCGCTTCCCGTCGCCCGCCGCCCGCCTCGTCATGGCCTTCGCCGGCCTGTCCGCGTTCGTGCTGACCGAGGCCGGGATCGCCCAGGGCACCGCCTACCAGGAACCCCTGTTGCTGCTGTTCATGGCAGCCGCCCTGATCCGCTGCCCGGCCTGGCCCGCCTTCCTCGCCATCGCAATCGCGATCAAGATCAACGCCGCGTTCATCGCCCCCCTGATCGTGCTGCATCACGCCATCGGCTACCGAGCCTTCTGGCTGTCGCCCCGGCGGCGGCCATCCTGGCGGCTGCTGATCGGCACGCTCGCCGCCGCCCTTGTGCTGGCGCCACAGATCAACCGGAACCTGATCCTCTCCGGCCGCGTGCTCGGCATGAACGAAACGCTGGCGGCGATCACCGACCCGCCCGGCCCGCGCCAGGTCATGACAGCGGGCAAGACCCGCTACGATGCCAAGGCGCGTGGCGGCATCCTCAACAACGCTGTCCAGTCCGCCTGCAACATGTGGCTGCTCGACGAGTTGTGCCCGGTCCGCTACGAAGGCGCCACCGAGGCCGGTTTCAACGTCTTCCCGGCCTCCCGCGCGCCCTTGTTCGCAATCCTGTTCGCCGCCGCCACCCTGCTGGCCACGGGCATCGGCCGCCGCCATCGCCTGATCGGTGTCGCCTCGGCCACGGTTTTCGCCCTCTGCTACGCCGGCCTTCTCGCCTTCCTTTCGGAAGGTCGTTATTTCCTCCCTCTGTCGCTCGGCTTTTCCATCCTGCTGCTCATCAACCCCAGGCCAGCGGAGCATATCATCCGCGCCCTGCCCGCCCCGCTAGCCCTCGCCATCGCCTGCTGGCTCATCGGCTCGAACCTGCTTCCCGGCACCTTCACCAACAACAGTTGGATTTGCGCGCGGGACATACTGGCAGCCGCCCGCCTCGCGGACCTGCGGCAGCCGGAAACGCCGGTGCAGGCGTTCCTGGCCGCTGCCATCGAGCGCTACAAGCAGGCTTGCCCGCCGCCCGGCCTGCCGCCGGTGATCCTGGCGGAAAACGACAAGCTCAATTCCCCCTACCTCGGCGCGCAGCGCATTTTCCACGTCTTCACCCAGTCCATGATCGCCCGCTTATTTGCCGCCGATCCCGCGCGC
>CAXTXZ010000067.1:3507-11297 GCA_964248015.1 uncultured Rhodopila sp.
CCGTAGCCGTAGAAGCGGGCGCCGAACTCGGACAGGAACGGGTCGAGCCGGTCGCCGCCGATCCCGCGCGCCAGCAGGCGGCGGCCAACGCCATCATCGCCGTGGTGGCGGAAACCCCTGGCTATGCGGCTTCTGTCCTGGGCCCGGCGCAAAGCGACTTCACCCCCTGCTTTGACCAGGAGCCGCTGCACGTCGCCTGCTCGCGCCGCCTCGCGCCGGCCACCTCGCGCTGCGCAACCAGCCTCTACCCGCCCTGAGGCGGCTTGCCTTGCTTCTGTCTGCCCCGGCGTCAGCGATCTTATGCAGCAAGCCGCCGCTGCCCTTCCTGACTGCACAACGCAGTGAAGCCAAAAGCCGCATCAGCGATTGCACAAATAAGAATGTGACGTTAATCTGCCCAAATCATGGGCAACTGTCGTTCACACATCACACCTACTGCCCTCCGATCAATCGATCTAGGGGGTGGCGTCCGAATCGAGACGCCTGTCATCCTCGCGCCAATGTCCGGCGTCACCGATCTTCCCTTCCGCCGCACCGCCAAGCAACTCGGCGCCGGCATGGTGGTGTCGGAGATGATCGCCTCCTGGGCGATGATCCGGGAAAACCGCAAAACCCTCGGCATGGCGGAAACCGACGGCTGCGGCGGCATCTCCGCGGTCCAGCTCGCCGGTTGCGACCCCGCCGCCATGGCCGAGGCGGCAAAACTGGCCGCCGACAAGGGCGCGGACCTCATCGACATCAACTTCGGCTGCCCGGTGAAAAAGGTCGCCGTTGGCCAGGCCGCCGGTTCCGCCTTGATGCGCGATGAAACCGCCGCCGCCGCGATCCTGGAGGCAACCGTCAAGGCCGTCTCCGTCCCGGTCACCCTGAAGATGCGCATGGGCTGGGACCACGCCAGCCTGAACGCCCCCAGCCTCGCCCGCGTCGCCGAGGCCTGCGGCATCCGGATGGTCACGGTCCACGGCCGCACCCGCCAGCAGTTCTACGCCGGCGTCGCCGACTGGGACTTCGTCCGTCACGTCAAGCGGGCCGTCGCCATCCCCGTCATCGTCAACGGCGACATCCTGACCGAAGACGACGCCGCCGCCGCGCTGGCAAGTTCGGGCGCGGACGGCGTCATGATCGGCCGAGGCTGCTACGGCCGCCCCTGGTTCCCCGCCCAGGTCGCGTATTGCCTCCGCGCCGGGACACGCCTGGCGGAGCCGCCGCTGGAACAGCAGAAGGCCATCCTTCTCGGCCACTACCAGATGATGCTGAGCCAGTTCGGCCGCGGCCCCGGCATGCGGCTCGCCCGCAAGCATGTTTCCTGGTACTCGCGCGGCCTGGCCGGGTCAGCCGAGTTCCGCGCCACGATGAACCGCCTGGACAGCGCCGACGCCGTGCAGGCGCTGATCGACCGCTTCTACGACCCGTTGATCGCCCGTGGCGCGACCCGCGAGGGGGAGGCCGGCGCCGCCGCGCCCTGGGCCGCCAGCGCCGCCTCCGCGCATCAATCCGCCGGCCTCCTCATGGCGGGCGCCCCATGAGCACTGTCGTGGCGCGCGCGTCACGCCTTCTGACAGGCCGCAACCGGTCACCCGACACGGCCGCGATCCTGGGCGCCCTGCCGGTGCCCGTCATCCTGCTGGACCCGGAGAACCGCTTCCGCCACGTCAACAACGCGGCGGAACAGTTCCTCGGCACCTCCGCGTCCGGCCTGGCGCAGCTTCGCCTCGAAGACCTCGTCCCGCGCGACAACCCCTTGTTCCTGCTCATCGACCAGGTGCGCCGCACCGAGGCCACCATCACCGACCACGACCTGGACCTGGACAGCCCGCGCCTGCACAAGCGGGGCATCACCGTGCAAGGCTCCTCCCTGCCTGAGGAACCGGGCGCGGTCCTGCTGGTCATGCAGGACGCCTCCGGCGCGCGCTCGCTCGACCGACAGCTTGCCTCTCGCGGCGCGGCCCGCAGCGTCGCCGGCATGGCGGCCATCCTGGCGCACGAGGTCAAGAACCCGCTCTCCGGCATCCGCGGCGCCGCCCAGCTCCTGGAAATCAGCGTGGCGCCGGCCGACCGCGAGCTGGCCGAACTGATACGCGACGAGGCCGACCGCATCCGCGCCCTGGTGGACCGCATGGAGGCGTTCGGCGAAAAGCCAATCGCCCGCACCGCCGTCAACATCCACCGGGTGCTGGAGCACGTCCGCAAGCTGGCGCAGTCCGGCTTCGCCGCGCATATCCGCTTCCAGGAACTGTACGATCCCTCCCTGCCGCCGGTCTGGGCGAACCGCGACCAGCTCGTGCAGGTCGTCCTCAACCTCGTCAAGAACGCCGCCGAGGCCGTCACGCAGGAGGGCGTACGTCACCCCGAGATCATCCTGTCCACCGGCTTCCAGCACGGCATGCGGGTCGCCGTCCCGGGCAGCAGCACGCGGCTCGACCTGCCGCTGTTCGTCTGCGTGCGCGACAACGGCCACGGCATCCCGGAAGACATCAGGCCCCACCTGTTCGAGCCTTTCGTCACCTCCAAGGCCACCGGCAGCGGGCTTGGCCTGTCGCTGGTCGCCAAGATCATCGGCGATCACGGTGGCCTGATCGAGGTGGACAGCCGGCCCGGCCGCACCGAGTTCCGCCTTCACCTGCCGGTCGTCACCGAGAAAGACGTTGATCCATGACTTTGCCCACGGTACTCGTCGCCGACGATGATCGCTCGATCCGCACCGTCCTGACCCAGGCGCTGGGCCGGTCAGGCTACCAGGTGCGCAGCACCGGCAACGCCGCGACCCTGTGGCGCTGGGTCGAGGACGGCGAGGGCGACCTGGTGATCACCGACGTGGTGATGCCCGACGAGAACGGGCTGGACCTGATCCCCCGCATCAAGCGCATCCGTCCCGACCTGCGGATCGTCGTCATGAGCGCCCAGTCCACCCTGATGACCGCCGTCAAGGCCGCCCAGCGCGGCGCGTTCGAGTACCTGCCCAAGCCCTTCGACCTGCGCGAATTGCTCTCCGTGGTGGGACGCGCCCTGGCCCAGCCCACCGAGGCGACGCTCGTCCCGCCGGAACCCAGGGACACCGACGAACGCCTGCCGCTGATCGGCCGCAGCCCGGCGATGCAGGAGATCTACCGCACCATCGCCCGCCTGACGACCGCCGACCTCACGGTCATGATCAACGGCGAATCCGGCACCGGCAAGGAACTCGTCGCCCGCGCCCTGCACGACTACGGCAAGCGCCGCGCCGGCTCGTTCGTCGCCATCAACATGGCGGCCATCCCGCGCGAGCTGATCGAAAGCGAGTTGTTCGGCCACGAGCGCGGCGCCTTCACCGGCGCGACCAACCGCTCCCAGGGCCGCTTCGAGCAGGCCAACGGCGGCACCCTGTTCCTCGACGAGATCGGCGACATGCCGCCCGAGGCGCAGACCCGCCTGCTGCGCGTGCTGCAGGAAGGCGAGTTCACCAGCGTCGGCGGCCGCATGCCGATCAAGGCCAACGTGCGCATCATCGCCGCGACGCACCGCGACCTGCGCAACGCCATACGCCTGGGGCAGTTCCGCGAGGACCTGTTCTACCGGCTCAACGTCGTGCCGATCCGCCTGCCGCCGCTGCGCGAGCGCGCCGAGGACATCCCCCTGCTGGCCCGCCACTTCCTGGACGGCGCGCGCGCCGACGGCCTGCCGTTCAAGAGCCTCGACGGCAGCGCGGTGGATCGCCTCAAGCAGCACGGCTGGCCCGGCAACGTGCGCGAACTGGAAAACCTGATGCGCCGCCTCGCCGCGCTGTGCCCGGAGGAGGTCATCAACGCCGATGTCATCGCCGCCGAGTTGGTCGATCCCTTGCCGATGCCCGGCCCGTCGGGCGCCGCGCCGCAAGGCAACGGCCCGGAAACGCTGTCAAGCGCGGTCGAGCGCCACATCAAGGACTTCCTCGCGCTGCACAACGACGGCATGGGCGTGACCGACGTCTACGACAAGATCATCGCCGAGGTCGAACGCCCCCTGATCCGCCTGATCCTCGCCGCCACGCGCGGCAACCAGATCAAGGCCGCCTCCATGCTCGGCCTTAACCGCAACACCCTGCGCAAGAAAATCCGCGACCTGGAAATCCCGGTCGTGCGCGGCCTGATGTGATGCCGGAAAACCCGATGGCGAACGAGATGCCAATGCCGGACGAGATGGTTCCGGCCCAGCGGTCGCCGCGGCCCGCCGTCGCGCGCAACATCATTTCCGAGCCGCGTTCCTCCCGCCTCGGCCAGTTGGGCGACGTGATGCTGGGCAAGGGCGTGACCCTTGTGCTGACGGCCTTGGCGCTGATGGTCGGGCTGGCGACGTTCATCATCCTGGCGCGCGGCTCGCCGCTGGGCTGGAAGCCGGGTGTTGGGGTTGGCCTCGTGCTGGCCAACCTGTCGGTGCTGCTGCTGCTGGGCGCCGTGCTGGCCGGGCGGCTGACCAGGGTCTGGGTCGAGCGGCGGCGCGGTTCCGCCGGATCGCACTTGCATGTCCGCCTGGTGTTCCTGTTCAGCGGCGTCGCCGTCGCCCCCACCATCGTCGTCGCCTGCTTCGCCGTCGCCTTCTTCCACTTCGGCATCCAGTCCTGGTTCAACGACCCCGTGCGCGCCTCACTGTCGGAATCGCTCCAGGTGTCGCGCGGCTACCTTGAGGAGCATCGCAACAACATCCGCGCCGTGGCCCTGGAAATGGCGAACGACCTGGCGCGCGCCGGCCGCTTCCTCGCCGCCGACCCGACCGCCTTCGCCGAGATACTGGACACCCAGACCACCCTGCGCGGCCTGACCGAAGCGGTCATCTACGACCCGACCTCGGGACAGATGCTCGCGGCGGCGGGGATCTTCGTCGGCATGGGCATGGAAACGCCGCCGCCGTCGGCGACGCAGCAGGCGCTGCGCGGCGACGTGGCCATCCTGAGCGGCGGCGACGGCACCCGCGTCCGCGCCGTCGTCCGGTTGGAATCGACGCCCCCGCTCATGCTGATGATCGGCCGCCCGATCGACCCAGCCATCCTCGGCTACATGCAGCGCACCGAGCAGGCGGTGTCGGAATACCAGCGCCTGGACGAAAACCGCTCCTGGCTGCAAATCGCCTTCGCCTGGATCTTCGCCATCGTCGCCCTTCTGGTCCTGCTCGCCGCCGGCCTGATCGGCCTGATCATCGCGAACCAGATCGCCCGCCCCGTCGGCATGCTGATCAACGCGGCGGAGCGCGTGCGCAGCGGCGACCTGGCCGTGCGCGTGCGGGAACCCGCCACCGGCGACGAACTGGCCGGCCTGTCGCGCGCCTTCAACCGCATGACCGGCCAGCTCGCCGCCCAGCGCACCGAGCTCATGGACGCCTACAGCCAGATCGACGAACGCCGCCGCTTCACCGAAACGGTGCTGGCGGGCGTGTCGGCCGGCGTCATCGGCCTGGACGCGCACGGCCACATCGAGTTGCCCAACAGGACCGCCGACGAACTCCTGGGCCTCGACCTCCTGGCGGCCACTGGCCATCCGCTGGCGGAAATCGTGCCGGAGTTCGCCGCCCTGTTCAACGAAGTCGTGGCGTCGCCCGACCGCGCCCACACCGCGGAAATCCAGATCGGGCCCGCCAACCGCCGCCGCATCCTTCTGGTGCGCATCGGCGCGGAGCTGTCGGGCGCGCGCACGGACGGCTTCGTCGTCACCTTCGACGACATCACCGAACTGCAATCGGCGCAGCGCAAGGCCGCCTGGGCCGACGTCGCCCGTCGCATCGCCCACGAGATCAAGAACCCGCTGACCCCCATCCAGCTTTCGGCGGAGCGCCTGAAGCGCCGCTTCGCCAAGGAAATCCACTCCGATCCCGACACCTTCGCGCAATGCGCCGACACCATCATTCGTCATGTCGGCGACATCGGCCGCATGGTCGATGAGTTCTCGGCCTTCGCCCGCATGCCGCAGCCGGTGATCAAGCCCGAGGATGTCGGCCGCATCGCCCGCGAGGCCCTCGTGCTGCAAAAGACCGCGCGCCCCGGCATCCAATGGGCCACGGACATCCCGGAACGCGGCCCCGTCGTGCCCTGCGACCGGCGCATGCTGCGCCAGGCCCTGACGAATTTGTTGCAGAACGCCGCCGATGCCGGGGCGATGCGCGCCGACGTTGGGCACGACGGCGCGGGACGCATCGCGCTGGCGGTGGAGGAAATCGCCGACGACGTGCGGATCACCGTCAGCGACAACGGCGTCGGCCTGCCGCAGGAAGACAGGGCTCGGCTGACCGAGCCCTATGTCACACACAAGCCGAAAGGCACGGGATTGGGACTAGCGATCGTGAAGAAGATAATGGAAGACCACGGCGGTCGCTTGACACTCGGGGACGCCCCGGATGGCGTGGGCGCTGTCGCCAGCCTGATCCTGAACCGCGGCGCCGCCTTGGCATCCCCCGACATCGAAATGAGGCAGGTGCCGCATGGCGCATGAAATCCTCGTCGTTGACGACGAACCCGACATCCGCCTGCTGATCGAGGGCACCCTGCGCGACGAGGGCTACGAAACCCGTGGCGCCGGCGACGCCCCCGCCGCCATCGCCGCGTTCCGCGCCCGCCGGCCCTCCCTGGTGATACTGGACGTGTGGCTGCAAGGCTCCCGCATGGACGGGCTTGGCATCCTGGAAGCGCTGCACAGCGAGGAACCGCATGTGCCGGTGGTGATGATCTCCGGCCACGGCACCATCGAAATGGCCGTCGGCGCCATCCAGCTCGGCGCCTATGACTTCATCGAAAAGCCGTTCCAGTCCGACCGGCTTCTGCTGGTCGTGCGCCGGGCGCTGGAGGCCGCGGCGCTGGCGCGGGAGAACATCGAGCTCAGGCTGCGCGCTGGCCCCGAGGCAACCCTGATCGGCGACTCGGCGCTGATCGGCCAGGTGCGTTCCCAGGTCGAGCGCGTCGCGCCCACCGGCTCCCGCGTCATGATCTCCGGCCCCGCCGGATCAGGCAAGGAGGTGGTCGCGCGGATGATCCATGTCCGCTCGCGCCGCTCGTCTGGCCCCTTCGTCGTGATGAACTGCGCCACGCTGAACCCAAGCCGTTTCGAGGAAGAATTGTTCGGGTTGGAGGCGGGCAGCGACCCCCTGGCGCATCCCAGGCGCGCCGGCGTGCTGGAGCGCGCGCATGGCGGCACGCTGCTGCTGGACGAGGTGTCCGACATGCCGCTCGAAACCCAGGGCAAGATCGTGCGCGCCTTGCAGGACTCGACGTTCGAGCGTCTGGGCGGCTCGTCCCGCGTCAAGGTGGACGTGCGCGTGCTGTCCACCACCAACCGCGACCTCCCCGCCGAGATCGCGGCGGGGCGGTTCCGCGAGGACCTTTATTACCGGCTGGCGGTCGTCCCGGTGAAAGTGCCCGCCCTGCGTGAGCGGCGGGAGGATGTGCCCGTCCTGGCGACGCACTTCATCGGCCGGTCGGCCGACAGTTCGGGCATACCGGTCAGGGCGCTGTCAGCCGACACGCTCGCGGCCTTGCAGGCCTATGACTGGCCCGGCAACGTCCGGCAGTTGCGGAACCTGATGGATTGGCTGCTGATCATGGCCCCCGGCGCCGCCGGCGACCCGATCCGCGCCGACATGCTGCCGCCCGAGATCGGGTCGCGCGCGCCCGCGCTGCTGAACATCGACCCGACAGCCGATATCATGTCGCTTCCGTTGCGCGAGGCCAGGGACTTGTTCGAAACCCAGTATTTGCACGCCCAGTTGCTTCGCTTCGGCGGAAACATTTCAAGGACGGCACAGTTTGTCGGAATGGAAAGGTCGGCGCTGCACCGCAAGCTCAAGCAGTTGGG
>CAXTXZ010000068.1:0-11204 GCA_964248015.1 uncultured Rhodopila sp.
ACGCGATCGACTCAGCCCGGATCGTGCCCGCGATCCGCAAGCGGATCCTGCCGCGGCCGGCCTTGACGGCCTACGCCCTGCTCGCGTCATCCGCCGTGTTTCTGCCACGACCGACGCGACAACCTGCGCGGGCATCTGGCGCATCTGCCTGGCGTGGCGGCCGACCCGTTCTTCGTGCAATATGTGGTGGAGGATCTGCCAGTGCGCTTGGCGATGCTGGCCAAGGTGGTTTTCGGCGCTGGCCACGGCGCCTTGTCGCAGACGCAACTGGAGTGGCTTGACACGACCCTGTCCGAGCACCGTCCAAGCCGACAATGGTGGCGATGCACCACCCGCCGTTCGCGACGGGCATTCCGCACATGGACAAGATCGCGTTGCTGAAGCCGGACCGCTTCCGGTCAGTCATCGGTCGTCACCATCAGGTGCAGCGGATCATCTGCGGCCACCATCACCGGCCGATCTTCGGGCAGGTCGGGCATGCGGTCGCTTCCATCGCTCCCTCCGTCGCGCATCAGGTGGAACTTTCCTTTGATCCCGACGATGCCGGCGCTTTCGATTTCGAGCCACCGGCTTTCCAGTTGCACGCTTGGCAAGCAACATCCGGCTTTGTGACGCACACGGTCTACACCGATCCTTACCTTGGGCCGTTTCCGTTCCTGACAGAACCGGATTATCCCGGCGCTCCCTCGTAACAACCGGATACCAATCGAAACTCCAGCCCACATTCTGTTGTTTACCGTTTTTTTGGTTTTGCCTGATAATAGATTGGGTTGATTAACGGGTCGTGAAACGTGCAAACGATTTGGATGGCTTACATAGGCGTGGCGGTGGCCGCATCCGTATTGTTCGCCGCTGCCGGCTGGCGCAGCAGGCAGACGTTCCATACGTCAGCAGGCAGCGTGGACAACCTGCTGGACATGTCCAAGTCCTCCGCCGACATCAGCGCAGACCAGCCGCTTGGCGATGTGGCGGAAGCCATTCATGTTGCGTTGAAGCGGCTGATGCCTGTCATCACCAGCCAGTCAGTCCGCGTCGATGTCGCCGCGCGCCAGGGCCTCATGGTGCGCATGCGTCCCCCAGCCCTGGCGGATCTGATGGAAGAACTGCTGGCCTCGGTCATACACAGCGCGCCTGCCAGCATGCTTTTGCTGACCGCTGCCGCACGAGGCGACCGGGTCTGCATCAGCCTGAGCGACGACATGCCAAACGCCGATCCGGCGAGCCGCCAAAGCCAGGTCCGCAACCTGACAGAGCGCGTCGCGATGCGGGGCGGGGCGCTCGACATCAACGTCCGCCCCAGTGAAGGCACCACGACAACCGTACGCCTGGCGGCGGCATTCGAACCCCTGGCCGCCGCGAATTTCGACAGGGCGGACGCATTTAGGGCGCATAGGCCGCTGGACGCCAGTCAGCTTCGGTAAGACCCGTTGATGTCGATGTAGCCGTGCGTCAGGTCGCAGGTCCAGGCGGTCGCCTTGCCACGGCCCAAACCGATGTCGATGGCAATTTCGACCTCCAGCCCCTTCATATGCGCAACCACCGGCGCCTCGTCATAGCCCGGCGCCACAGCCCCCTCCCTCGCCATCCAGACACCGCCGACACCGATGGACAGGGTATCGCGATCGGCGGGCTCGCCCGACTTGCCAACCGCCATGACGATGCGGCCCCAGTTCGCGTCCTCCCCCGCAATCGCCGTCTTCACCAGGGGTGAGTTCGCCACAGCCATGGCGATCTTCTTGGCGGAACGGGGATTGGCCGCGCCCGTCACATCGATCCGGATCAGTTTCTGCGCCCCCTCGCCGTCCCGTATCACCTGCAAAGCCAGATCCAGCAAAATTTCATTGAGCGCCCGCGCAAAATCCGCCAGCAAGCGATTGCGCGCGGCCGTGCCGTCCGCCGAGGGTATCCGCGGATGCTTCGCCTGCCCCGTCGCGATCAGCAGAACAGTGTCGGAGGTTGACGTATCCGAATCGACCGTCGTGCAGTTGAAGCTTCCGTCAACGCCCTTCTTCAGCATTGCCTGCAACGCATCCGCCGGGATTTTCGCGTCAGTGAACACAAAGCACAGCATCGTGGCCATGTCCGGCGCGATCATGCCGCTGCCCTTGGCAATGCCTGTGATCCGCACCGTCGCATCGCCGATCTGCGCCGTCCGTGTCGCCGCCTTGGGAAAAGTGTCCGTCGTCATGATGCCGCGCGCCGCGGCTTCCCAGCCGTCTTCGCTCAGGCTTTCGTGCAGTCCAGGCATCGCCGCGACCAGCTTCCCATGCGGCATCACCTCGCCGATGACCCCGGTGGACGCGACGAAAACCTGCTTCGCCTGGCAACTTGCCAACTTCGCCGCCGCTGCCGCCGTCGCCGCGCAGGCATCCCGTCCCGCCTTGCCGGTGAACACGTTGGCATTTCCCGCGTTCACCACCACCATCCGCGCTTTGCCGCCCTTCAGCGACGCTCGGCACCAGTCCACCGGCGCGCCAGGACACTTGTTGGAGGTGAAGACACCAGCCACCGTGCTGTTCGCCGCAACCTCCATCATCACGACGTCGGTGCGTCCCTGATAGCGGATGCCAGCCTCTGTCGCCGACAGACGCACCCCAGCGAGCGGCGGCAGGTCCGGCAGCGCGACGGCAAGGGGCGATACAGCGTTGGCCATGATTTCCTGCTCTTTGAATCGGTCTTAATCGTCGTCCGCGTTAACCGGCTGATGGCTTCCCTCGCGCCGCGACCGCCATCTGGCTGACAAACTGAGCTTACTTGGCTGCCGGCGGTTCGGCCGTATCCGTCGCGCGCGGCGTCGAACCGTCCATGTTGAACTTTTCCACCTTGACGGCCCCGCGCGCCGCCTCAACCTCCTGCTGCACCGCGGCCTGGGCCATGGTCTGCCGAAGCTGGTCACGCTGTTGATCGAAGTTTGGCGGCTCCGCCGTGCGACGGCCCAACACCTGAATCACGTGCCAACCGAACTGGGTCTTGACCGGCGTCGGTGAAACTTCATTGTCCTTGAGGGCGAAGGCGACAGCCGAGAATTCCGGCACCATGTCGCCTTGCTTGAAGAATCCCAAATCCCCACCCTGCGCGGCGGCGCCCGGATCCTTGCTGTACTGCTTCGACAAGGCGGCGAAGTCACCACCCTTCTTCAGCTCGGCGATAATCTTCTTTGCTGTCGCCTCATCGCCCACCAGGATGTGGCGAGCATGAATCTCGGGTGCGGCGGGCTTGTTGGCAATGTCGGCTTCATAGCGCGCCTTGACCGCTTCATCCGTCACCTGCGGCCGGATCGTCTTGTTCAGGAAAGCCGACTCCAGCGCACGCTCCTGCGCCATCCGCATCACCCGCTGGACCTCCGGATCCTTGTCCAGGCCCGTCCTCTGCGCTTCCACCAGCAGGGCCCGCGCGTCGATCAACTGATCCAGCAGCAAGGGATATAGCTGTTGCGGCGGCATGCCGCGCGCCTGAGGCGGCAGGGTGCCGGCCGCATCCTTGACATCGCTCAAATGAATTGGCTCGCCGTTGACGGTGGCAAGCACCGGATCGGCCGCCGGCTGCGCCGCGGCAGGCCCAATGGTGACCAACCCGAGGCAAACATAACCTGCGACAGCCGTCGCGGTCAGCAGGCCGGCTGACCGCCCTGATTGGCGTTTGGAGAAAAACAGCATGATAGCCCCTGACAAACAAACCCGGGTGGCGGAACGGGCTGCTTATGACGGAAGCCTCGATGCGTCACAAGCCAAGGGCATTATCTATTCGCGGCGCGGATATACGCTGCCATCAACTGCGCCGGCATGCCCAGGGCAGCTTCAAAAGCCGCAGCCAGGCCAAGCTGCGCCATCCCTGGCAAGGAATGACCAACGCGCTTCACCCAGCGCCGCCCTCATGGCGGATCGCCGGAGGGCGAAAAGGTTCGAAGGCATGAATCTGCTAGAAAAACAAGGAGTTATAACACATCGCAGTCCCCACTGGACTGCAATGCGCTTAGCAGCAACCTCAAAGCATCCGCTGCAAGATCAGCTTCTGCACGTCCGACGTGCCTTCATAGATCTGGCAGACACGGACGTCGCGGTAAATCCGTTCGACCGGATAATCCGCGAGGAACCCGTATCCTCCCAACGTCTGCAACGAAACCGTACAGATCGCCTCGGCGGCTTCCGAGGCGAACAGCTTGGCCATGCAGGCGGCTTCCAGCGCCGGCCGGCCCTCGGCCTTCAGACGGGCGGCGTATAGCGTTAATCGCCGAGCAGCTTCAAGCCGGGTTTTGGCGTCCGCGAGGCGGAAACCGACGGCCTGGAAGTCGATGATCGCCCCGCCGAACGCTTTCCTCTCTCGTGCATAGCCCACCGCGTACTCCAACGCGGCCCGCGCCATGCCGACGCTCTGCGCGGCGATGCCGATGCGCCCGGACTCCAGGGTTGACAAGGCGATCTTGTAGCCCTCGCCTTCCGCGCCGATGCGCTGGTCCTCGGGCACTTCCATGTCCTCAAACGTCAGCGCGCAGGTGTCGGAGGCTTTCTGGCCCAGCTTTTCCTCAACCCGCGCGACAGCGAAGCCGGGATGCGCCTTGTCGATGATGAAGGCGGACAGGCCCTTCTTGCCTGCGGTCGGATCAGTGACGGCGAAGAACACCAGGCTGCCGGGATGGCTGGCATTGCTGATGAACTGCTTCGCGCCGTTCACAATGTAACGGTCGCCCCACTTCACCGCGCGGGTCTTCAACGCGGACGCATCGGAGCCGGCTGATGGCTCGGTCAATCCAAACGAACCGACATGCTCCCCCGTCGCCAGCCTGCGCAGCCAGCGATCCTTCTGGGCGTTGTTGCCATAGCTGTTGACCACGATGCAGGTCGGCGAATTGTGCACCGACACCATGGTGGACACCGATCCGTCGCCGGCCGCGATCTCTTCAAGCAGCATCGCGTAGGTCACCGGGTCGATCTCGCTGCCGTTCCATTCAGCGGGCGTGGTGGCGCCGAAGACCCCAAGTTCGCCAAGCTCGGCGATGACCTCCGGCTCGATCCGCCGCTGCTTTTCGCGTTCAGCCGCCAGTGGCGCAAGGCGTTCTTGGGAAAAACGCCGTATCATGTCGATGATCAGGGTGTCGCCATCGGGCGAGACGTGGGATGTGATGCTGTCGGGCATGCGGGCCTCAGGGTTTGGATCGCTTCCAGACCCGCGCTTTACACCCAGCGGCGCGACGGGTCTATCTAGGATCAGGCGACGCGTTCGTTCGCCACGACCACCTTCACCTCGCGACTGGTTGCCAGCCTGCTTCCAGGTCCGAGGCGGTGCCCCAGCGTGGCGGCTCCTGTGTTCGCCAAATGCCCTGCCAGCCCCGTCAATGTCCGTGTTCACGTCGCTGCTGCCAGACAGCGTGCCGGGAAACCAAGCGTTCCAACGCAACTCTGGCAGTCGCCGTGGTTGCGATGTTCCGCTCAAAGCGCAAACTGATCTCGTGCCATGGAGATGGCAAACGGCGAACGGCAAGGCGGTGTTCACGCCATTCACATCGAACCTGCCTTGCGCCCCAATTGCCAGCCTTGGCAAGTTGCCAAGGCTTGCGCCTTTTTTGAGAGATCGGCTGCACGATGGGCATGGGTTCCCCAGCCGGATACGGTTAAACGGCCTGAAGACCAGGCTTATGGCGATGAAACTGACGACGGCTCACCTTTGCGTTGGGCATGCGAACAGGCACGTCAGCCGGAAAATCCGATGTCTCAACCCGCCTATCGCAGGCGCGGACTGGCGCCTATCCCGGCAGCACGCATTCATTGACCAGTCCCCGGCAGTCCATCTCGTATTCAAGACCGATCACCGGCGGCCGGCAGAAATGCCACGTAAGCCCATGCCGCGCCGCGCCGCGCGCCACGATCTCGGACCCAAGGAACGGATACAGGTCATGCACGGTGTACACCTGCACCGCCGTTGCATCAGCCCAGGTGGCCCCTAAAGCCGCCATCCGCGCCTCCATCACGCCCAGCACATACCGCCCCTTCTCGGCGATCGCGTTCGGGCTGGTCTCGCCATGACGCACGGTCTTGTCCTTGTACGGGCCGTCGCCTTCCCGCGACTCGCCGCTGCCCGCGCAGACAAATGAGTTGGCCGCGCCACCCATTGGCCTCACGTAACAGAAAGCATGAAAGCTTGGCGTGGCTGGTGGATCGATTTCGGGACACACATTGCTGCGGGCCACCGGATTACGGTCGTTCGCGAAGATCCCCCAACGCTCCAAAGTGCCGACGTAGTCGCGGTTGAACGCAATGAACCCGGCGTCGGTAAACGGCGCGGGAGAGCGCAACTCACACGCGCAGAACGCCGTCAGCGGCAATCCCTCGGCTTTGAGATACGCCTCGATCCGGCGGAACCCGTCCACCACCGCAACCGGCCTGGCGAACCGTGCCCGCTCGATGACGTATCCGGGCAACGCGGCGACGCCAGCCGAGTATTGGAAAGGGCCGGGAATATAACGATACCCCTGGAACTCAACCGTCATGCGCCTTCCTTGTCGATGCAGCCAGCCATCATGCCGCGCTGGCCTCCGCGAGACAATCGCCCAGTCCCGCGATTTCATGCAGCGGCGCCCCCACCGCCTGCATCAGCGACAGCGGCTCCGGTTCGATGCCGATCCGTGCCGGATCTTCCAGGTAGGCGCCAATCCACCGGGCACGGGCGACCATCGCTGACCCGAAAGGTTGCGCGCGCGCCTCATACGCCGCGAGCCCCGCATCAATGTCCTTGCCCGCCGGCTCACCACCTGGCTGATCGGAAAGCGCCTCTGCCAGCCAGGCCGCGTTCAACGCCGCCTTGGTGACGCCGGCCGCGACATGCGGGCGCGCAACGAACGCGGCATCGCCCAGCAGCGCGACCCGCCGCTCAACCAGGCGAGGCGAAGCCAGATCGAATATGGGTTGGAAGAAGGGTTCGGCGGTCGTCTCCATCGCCGCGGCGAATGGCGGCGGCAGCATTGCATGCGCCTGGTGCCGAAAAGTGGCGATCACCTCGGGCCGGATCAACGGTGGCGGGATGGATGGCCCATGGCAACGGCCAGCCGAATCCGTGCACATCGCAGGCAATGCGTCAACCGCGTGCGTGGGATGGTACCAGATCCAGTTCAGGGCGCGCCGGCCTGGGCTGGCGTCAGCCTCCTGGCCCGGGACCGGGTAGGACAGCGCCATCTCCCGTTCCGGCAGGTAAAAGGCGAAGTGATTGAAGATCGTGTCGAGAACGATCCGTGGCGCCTCGTGCTCGGCGATGACGCCGCGCCACGCGACATAGCCGGCGTAGCTGGGTTCGATGCTGTCGAAGCAGCAGGCACGCACGGTTGAACGCAGGCCGTCAGCGCCGATCAGCACGTCGCCATCAAACCGGCTGCCATTGGCGAAGATCGCGGTCACGCCGTCGGGGCGGTTTTCAACGCCATCAAGCTGCATCCCGCTGCGATACGCCTGGTCCGGCATCACCTGCCGCAGTGCCCGGTACAGCCGGCCCCAGGAACTCATGACCTTGGCGAACGGCAGCCGAGCGATGACAGCGCTATCGCGGCCAAGGCAGATACGTTCGGTGATTGGAACGCCAATCGAAGGGTCCGCCGCGACGCCGATCCGGCGCATGACGTCAAGCTGTTCGGGATGTGTCCCCACCCCGACGCCCCGACTGGCAAGGTCGCGAGCGCTGCGCTCGAACACCGTCACGTCCCATCCGGCTTGACGCAGCGACAGCCCGGCGAGCAGCCCACCCAAGGATCCGCCAATGATCAGGGCACGCCGCATTGTTCATCCCATCCGCTTCAAGCAAGCGGCCTCCGCTTGCGCCACACTGGTTACCTGCGGCCAAAGCTGAAGCGACCGCCGCCATGCGCGACGACTTGGAGGAACCCGCCGGCCATGCAGACATTCTTCATGAAATGGATCATCTGGCCAGTGTCGCCGGGATGGTAATGCGCGGCCAACGCGGTAGCGACACACCAGATGCCCAGGATCAAAGCCGTCAGCCGCGCCCGGAAGCCAACCAGGAACAGGATGCCAACGCCGATCTCGATCAACAGCGTCAGCGCATAGGCGGCACCCGGCATCGGCAGGCCAAGCTTGCCGAAGTAACCCATGGTGGCGGTCGGCGCGAGCGCCTTGACGACCCCGCCCTGGATAAAGATGGCGCTCATGAGCAGGCGCCCGGCAAGTGCGATCCAATCCATGGCGTCCGGCTTCACCCGACCAGTTCAATGCCAGCGAAGAAATAGGCGATCTCGGCAGCGGCGTTTTCCGCGCTGTCCGACCCATGCACCGAATTCGCCTCGATGCTTTCGGCAAACAACGCGCGGACGGTTCCGGGCTCGGCGTTGGCCGGGTTGGTGGCGCCCATCAGTTCGCGGTTCCGGGCAACGGCGTTCTCGCCTTCCAGGATCTGCACGACAACCGGCCCGGAAGTCATGAAGGTCACCAGGTCGCGGAAGAACGGCCGAGCGGCGTGGACGCCGTAGAAGCTTTCCGCCTGCGCCTGGGTCATGTGGATGCGCTTTTGCGCGACGATGCGAAGGCCGGCCGCCTCGAACACCGCGTTGACCTTGCCGGTCAGGTTCCGTCGGGTCGCGTCCGGCTTGATGATGGAAAAAGTGCGCTCGGTCGCCATCGCGGCCTCCTGGGTGTTCGGGTTCGGCGGCTGAGTAAGGGTTTGCAACGCCAAGGGCAAGGCGAGTCTCAATGTTGCCCCAATGGTGCTTCCCTTGTCCGATCAATGATCTTGGCGCGGCGCTCAATCCGGCAGATCGAACAACCGGCACCAGCCGTTCGGGCTAATGCTGCCCTCGACCACTTGGCATGCCTCAGGACGGCGGAAAAACGTGCACCCGATGCAACGCAGTCCACCATGCGGGATGTCTTGATACTGTGCGTCAGCCCGGGAAACCTTGGGTGGCATCCCCTGCGCGGCGGCCCGGTGCGCCTCACCAGCCGCCGCCAGCAGGAGAAACCGGCGGGTTTTACCCCGGCTTGCTGACATACCCGTACCGTAGATTGCTCCGCCCCGGTCCGTTCCGCTGATAATACGCCTTAAGGGCGGCGAAACGATCCCCGTTCGCCAGCGCGGCGTGCTTTTCCAATCCGTAAAGCCGCGCGGTGTTGCCGCTGAAGATGGCTGTCTTGACCGGCCCATCGGCGGCGCCCAGAAGACCGAAACCGTGCTTCTTGCGCATTTCTTCCGGTATTTCCAGCCGGCGCAGCCCTTCGATCTGCCATTGCGGCGCACCTGTCCACACCGCGTCAGTTCCCCAGACAACCCGATCTGGCCCAAGTCCCTTGACTAGTGTCCCCATCAGCGCCGCCGCCAGCCTCGGTTCAGCCACCGACGTCCAGGCAAACAACTGCCCCACATCGCCGTAGACGTTATGCACGCCGTATTTTTCCGGGATCTCCGCCAGATCGCTAACCCAGGAACTCCGTCCGGTCCGGTCGAACTCCGCCATGCCGTCAGCCGGGTTGCCGCCCACCCAGCGATACCCCGAGTGGTAGACCAGGAAATTCAACTGCGGCCAGTCTTTCGCCGCCTGACCGATGTCGCTGACATCCGCATAGGGTCGCAACCGGGGGAACTTCGCTTCGACCGCTGGCGCGAACAAGCCTTTATGGATGCAGACGTTGCGGATGTTCGTCTTGGCGATCCTTTCGTAGAACGGATACATCAACGCTTGGTCGTCGGCCCGCCACGGAAAGTTCGCCAGTTCCTTGTGCGTGTTGTCGCCGACCGTATAGCCTTTCCACGAATCCGGCTTGAAACGCTCGATCGCTTCATCGACCTGCTCAAGCCAGCCCGGCTGCCCCGGCGTGATCGTGAAATGCGCCATCATCCGCTTCGAGCCAGCCTGCTGGTTCACCATCTCCCGCGTCTTGAACACCTGCTCCTGCGGGATGAACCAATCCTCCGGCACATCGGACGGGGAATTCGACAGCAGCGCTATCTTGGTGTCGCTGTCCATGTATATTTCTTTGACGTAATTGCTGTACTTCAGGTCGTCGATCGTTTGTTCCTTCGCCGCAAGATCCTTGTTCCAGCCGAACTGCCCGACCGCTTCCCGCCCGGCGACGAATCCCATCAGGCGTGTGTCGTCGCGCAGGAAATGCGTGTGCCCGTCGATCACCATCTGCCCCGACAGGCCGGCCGCCCGTTCCGCCGCCATGTCCGGCGTCGCCGCCTCGGCCTCGGTCACGTCGAAGATATTGCCGAACACCTGGTTGATTGCGACGAACGACGCCGCCATGCCCGCCGCGGTCTGGAAAAACTGCCGGCGCGAGGTGCCCAGGCGTTTCGCCAGGCGGTCGCTCATTTCGGTCAGCCGAACCTCGACCTCGCGCTGCCGGTCGGACTGCGGCACCGGCGTGAACTCATCGCTGGACACGATCTGCGTCGGCACCGGCGAGGGAAAGGACGACGTTTCCGCCGGCAGCAGCCCGCTGATCATTTCATCAGTCAGATACTTCATGTGACATCCCTTGACGGGCGAACTCACTGCGCCCTTGCGGTGACGCTACCGCTCAGCCGTCGGTTTCAGCAAGAGGCGGTTCCTTCATCCGCGCCTATGCCTTAAGCCTCTGCGCAGTGGCAACGACAGGAGCAGCCGGCGTGAGCGAGATTGTGGAGAAAGCCAACGAGACGATCCACGAGCATGCCGACCACACCGATCCATGGGCGCGGCGTGTGGCAATATTGGTTTCGGTTCTCGCGGCGGCGCTGGCCATCACCGGCGTCGGCGCCAAATCGGCCGAGAATGCGTACCTGACGCACCACATCGCCGTTTCTGACGACTGGGCCTTCTACCAGGCAAAGAACCTGCGCCTCACGGTGCGCTCAGCCGAAGCCGATTTGCTCAGCAGCCTGCCGAACGCGGACGATGCGGCGATCCAGGGCCGTATCAAGGACGCAAAGGATTACGTGGCGCGTGCGCAGGACGATCCCAGGGCAGGCGACGGAATGAAGCAGCTCGCTGAAACGGCCCACCATCAGGAGGAAATACGGGATCACGCGTTTCATCAGTATCATATCTATGAATATGCCGCCGGTGCTTTGGAAATCGCCATCGTCCTGTCATCCGTTTCGGTTGTCACACGGATTCGCACCCTGGCGAGAGCTGCCATGGTGATCGGCGCCGCCGCCAGTGTGCTGGCTCTTTGCATTGCCACCAATCTTGTCTAGACCATTGTCAGGCTGACTTTACAGCCTGACAA
>CAXTXZ010000069.1:0-11184 GCA_964248015.1 uncultured Rhodopila sp.
GAACAATGAGATAAAGCACACTGGCCGTTTACGGCCAGCCGGAAAGCGCTCTAGAAGCGCCGCTCCCGCGTCCCTGCGAAATGGCGGCCGGTCCGGCGGCGTTTCGTCCCAAAGCGCCAGCCTACTCCATCGGAGTGCCCAGCCGCCGCTTCAATGTTTCATTGATCAGTCCGGGATTCCCTTTTCCCGCCATCGCCTTCATCGTCTGCCCGACAAAAAAGCCGAACAGCTTGTCCTTGCCGGACCGGTAATCGGCCACCTTGTCCGGGTTCGCCGCCAGGATGCGGTCCACCGCGGCGTCGATCGCGCCTGTATCGGTGACCTGGCGCAACCCTTTCTCATCAACGACGGTCGCGGCATCCTTGCCGGTTTCCACCATCGCCTCGAACACGTCCTTGGCGATGCGGCCGTTGATCGTCTTGTCGGCAATCAGGTCCAGCAACCCGCCAAGAGCCGCGGCGGTCACTGGCGGGTCATCGATTGGACGACCCAGGCGATTGAGCACGGCAAAAAAATCCCCGGTCACCCAGTTGGCCGCGATCTTTGCGTCCCGACCATCGGCAACGGCTTCAAAAAACGCGGCGGCAGCCTTCTCCGCCACCAACACGGACGCGTCATAAGCCGAAAGACCATACGCCTGCATAAACCTGGCGCGCTTTGCGTCCGGCAATTCAGGCAGGGACGCTCTCAGCGCGGCGACCCAATCCTCGTCCAGCACCAGAGGCAGCAAGTCCGGATCGGGAAAGTAACGGTAATCATGGGCGTCCTCTTTCGAACGCATCGACCGCGTGACGCCACGGCTGGGGTCGAACAGCCGGGTTTCCTGCATCACCGTGCCGCCGCTTTCCCACACCTCGACCTGGCGCGCCGCCTCCGCCTCGATCGCCTGCATCACGAAGCGGACGGAGTTGACGTTCTTCACCTCGCAGCGCGTGCGATACGGCTCGCCATGATGCCGCACGGAGACATTGACGTCGGCGCGCATGGAGCCTTCCTCCATGTTGCCGTCGCACGTGCCAAGGTAGCGCAGGATCGACCGCAGCTTTCGCAAATAGGCGCCGGCTTCCTCCGGGCTGCGGATGTCGGGTTCCGAGACGATCTCCATCAGGGCGACGCCCGCGCGGTTCAGGTCGATCAGCGACTTCGACGGGTGCTGGTCATGGATCGACTTGCCGGCGTCCTGCTCCAGATGCAGCCGCGTGATGCCGATCGCCTTGGCGGAGCCGTCGGCGAGTTCGACCTCAACCTCCCCGGGGCCGACAATGGGATGCTCATACTGGCTGATCTGGTACCCGGAGGGCAGGTCCGCGTAGAAATAGTTCTTTCGGTCAAAGCGGCTGACCATGTTGATGCGGGCGTTCAGGCCCAGGCCGGTGCGCACGGCTTGCGCCACGCACTCGCCATTGACGACGGGCAGCATGCCGGGAAACGCGGCGTCGATGAAGCTGACCTGGCTGTTCGGCTCAGCGCCAAACGCCGTGGCCGCGCCACTGAACAGTTTTGCCTGGCTTATGACCTGGGCATGGACTTCCAGGCCAACAACGACCTCCCAGGCGCCGCTGCTGCCTTCAAGTGCGTATGTCATGGGTCAGTTCCCTGCCCGGATCGTCGGCAACGCTGTGAAGCCGGCTGCCTGCTCTATCACGGCCGACACTGCAAAGACGGTTTCTTCGTCGAAAGGCTTGCCGATGGCCTGCAACCCAACGGGCAACCCATTCACATCCAGACCTGCTGGAATCGAGGCGGCAGGGATGCCAGCCAGATTGGCCGGAACGGTGAATAGGTCATTCAAGTACATCTTGATTGGATCGTCCATGTTCTCGCCTTGCGCAAACGGGGCTGTTGGGGCGGTCGTGGTCAAAAGCGCATCCACCTTGGCGAACGCATCGGTGAAATCCTTCAGGATCAGCGCTCGTATCTTCTGCGCCCGGATGTAGTAAGCGTCGTAATATCCGGCCGACAGCACATAGGCGCCGATCAGCACGCGTCGCCGCACTTCCGGGCCGAACCCCTCGGCCCGCGTGCGCTCATACAGGTCGCGCAGATCCTCCCCATCCGCGCGCGCGCCGAACCGCACGCCGTCATACCGTGCGAGGTTGGACGAAGCCTCCGCCGGCGCCACGATATAGTAGGTGGCCAGCCCATACTTGGTGTGCGGCAGGGAGACATCGACAATCTCCGCGCCGGCCTCCCGCAACCAATCCAGCCCCTGCTTCCACAGCGCCTCGATCTCCCCCGGCATGCCGTCGGAGCGATACTCCCTCGGCACGCCGATCCGCAGGCCCTTCACGCCACGGGCGCACGCAGCCTCGAAATCGGGCACCGCCAAGGCCGCGCTGGTCTGGTCCTTCGGATCGTGGCCCGCCATCGAGCCAAGCAGGATTGCGCTGTCCCGCACCGTGCGGGCAAACGGCCCCGGATGATCCAGTGACGACGCGAACGCCACCGCACCCCAGCGCGAACAGCGCCCGTAGGTCGGCTTGACCCCGACCAGCCCGCAAAACGACGCTGGCTGACGGATCGAGCCTCCTGTGTCGGTTCCTGTCGCCCCCATGGCCAGCCGAGCGGCGACCGCCGCCGCCGACCCGCCGGACGACCCGCCCGGCACCAATACGGCCTTGTCATCCTGACGCCGCTTCCAGGGATTCTCCACTGGCCCGTACGCCGAGGTCATGTTCGACGACCCCATGGCGAACTCGTCCATGTTCGCCTTGCCCAGGAACACCGCGCCGTCGCGCAGCAGGTTGGCCGTGACGGTGCTTTCATAAGGCGGCACGAAAGGACCGAGGATCTTGCTGCCGGCCGTGGTCCGCATCCCCGCCGTGCAAAACAGGTCCTTGATCGCCAGCGGGATGCCGGTCAGGGCACGCTCTTCCCCGGCGGCCAATGCGGCATCCGCGTCACGCGCCTGATCCAGCGCCTTGGCATGACTGACGGTAATGAACGCGTTCAGCCGAGGGTTCAGCGCCTCGATCGCATGCAGATGCGCCAGCGTCAGATCAACGGCCGAGAATTCGCGCGCGCGCAGCCCCTCACGCGCCTGGACGATGGTCAGATCGGTCAGCATCACTCGACAACCTTCGGCACGGCATAGAAATCGCCGATCCGCTCAGGCGCATTGGCCAGGATTTCTTCCGGATACCCGCCGTCGGTGACGACATCGGCCCGCATCCCCATTGCCATGTTGGGGGCACCGGCCAGCGGCGCGATGCCAGTGACATCGACCTCGTTCAACTGCTCGATCCAGCCGAGGATGCCATTCAGTTCGTGGCACAGGTTGTCCACCTCGTGGTCCTCCACGCGGATGCGGGCAAGCGAGGCGATGCGGCGGACGGTCGCGTGATCAAGCGACATGGGCATGAAAATCCTTGGGTGCGGGAAGCGGCAGGACCATAACGATCCGCATGGCACTGTTCAACCTAACCGATCTGCTCGCCTCGCTCGGCCGTGACCAGCGTGTGATCGGCATCGATCCCGGCAGCAAGACCATCGGCCTGGCGCTTTCCGATGTGCGGCGAGTGCTGGCCTCGCCCTACGGCAGCCTGAAGCGCGGCAAGCTGCAAGCGAATGCGGCGGATATCGCGGCGGTGGCTTTGAAGGAAGGGGCTTACGGACTGGTCATCGGTTGGCCGCTCTCGATGGACGGGACCGTCGGACCCGCCGCGCAAGCCGTGCGAGACTGGGCCTTCGCCCTGTCCGATGCGACCAGCCTGCCGGCCGCTTTATGGGATGAGCGGCTGTCAACCGCGGCTGTCAACCGGTTCCTGGTTGGCGAAGCCGACCTGACACGCGCGAAACGCGCCGCGGTCGTGGACCGGTCAGCCGCCGCCTGGATGTTGCAAGCAGCGCTGGACGCGCGGGAACGCTAATCGACGCCCCCACTTAGCGACAGTGCGCCCAGTGGGATCATGCCACTCGGAAATTGCCGAATTGCCACGGACAAGCCGCATCCACATCCTCCGGGAACAACTGTCCGCGGCCGGCCAAGGGGGTCCAGTCGCTATACGCCCCAACCATATCCCCAAGGTACGGCTCGGCCACCGCCAGCACCCGCGCATGATCCAGATGATCCGCCTCGACCACGCCGGCCGACGGATGCTCCATCGCCCAGACCATCCCGCCCAGCACCGCCGCCGTCACCTGCAGGCTGGTGGCGTTGTTGTGCGGCGCCAGCGCCCGGGCCTGCTCGATCGACAGCCGCGAGCCATACCAGTACGCCCCCCGCGCATGCCCCATCAGCAGCACGCCAAGCTCATCCGCGCCGCCGCGGATTTCATCCATCATCAGGCGCTGCTTTGGCTGCGGATGCCAGTTCCGTCCCGCCATCTCGTGCACTGACAGAACCGCGTCGTCGCACGGGTGGTAAGCGTAATGCACCGTCGGCCGGTACAGCGCCTTCGCTCCGTCCTTCACGGAGTAGTAGTCGGCGATCGAAATCGATTCATTATGCGTGATCAGGAACCCATGGATCGGCCCAGCCCCTGGCGTCCAGGTCCGCACTCGTGTCGAGGCGCCGGGCCGCAGCAGGTAGATCGCCGCGTCGGACCCAAAATCATGCCGCCGAGCATCCGCCGGCAACACGGTTTCGTGCGTGCCCCAGCCCAGTTCGGCGGGCTGGCAACCCTCTCCCGCGAAGCCGTCGATCGACCAGGTGTTGACGAACTCCCCCGGCTGCTTGGCGAAAGACGCCGTCTGCGTGTCCCGCTCCGCTATGTGGATGACCTTGACACCCAGCTTGCGGGCCAGCGCCGCCCAGCCCTCGCGATCAGCCGGAGCGGCCGTGTCCACGCCCGTATCGCTTGCAAGGTTCAGAAGCGCCTGCTTGACGAAGTGCGACACCAGGCCCGGATTGGCGCCATGCGTCAGCACCGCCGTTGGTCCCTTGCCGCCCGCCAATGCCAGGGCGCTCTCCCGCAGGGCGTAGTTCGACCGTTGCGACGGCGTCAGCGACGGATCGGTGTAACCGCCGGCCCAGGGTTCTATGCAGGTGTCCAGGTACAGCGCGCCCCGCTGCTGGCAAAACTGGATCAACGCAACCGACGACACATCCACGCTGAGGTTCAGCAGGAAATCGCCCGGCTGCAGCAACGGCGACAGCACATCGCTGAAATTGCCCCGCGTCAGAGGCATGATGCTGAAAGCCACGCCAAACGCCGCCGCGACGTCCTCGCCACGCGCGTCGCCAGACACGATCGAGATGCGGTCGCGCGGCATGTCGATGTGGCGCAGGATCAGCGGCAGCACGCCTTGGCCGATGCTGCCAAACCCAAGCATGACCAAGCGGCCACTGAAAGCAACATGTTGCATGGATCAGGTTCCTTCTTGCCAGTTTCGATCTTTCCGGTGTCGATGTCAGGCGGCGACGGACAGCGTTCCTGCCCGTGGCGTTTCATCCGAGACCTCGACGATCCGTGCCCGGTCAAAACCATTGAACGCGGTCCGCAGGCAGGCCCCATAGGCCCCAAGCTGGCCGATCTCGATCCAGTCGCCTTCCGCCACATCGGCCGGCAGGACGAACGGGCCAAGCATCACGTCGGCGCTGTCGCAGGTCGGGCCGAAGAAGCTGAACGCCATCATTTCAGGCGCAACCTTGCCCCGGGGCCGGATCAGCCTCACCGGGTAGCGAAAGCCAAGTGGCCCCGCATCCGAAAGCCCGCCAAAGACACCGTCGTTGACGTACAGGGCCGCGCCGCGCCGAGCCTGCACTTGCACCACCACGGAGGCGCCGGAGGCCACCAGGGCGCGTCCAGGCTCGGCCCAAAGCCGCGCCCCTGGTAGCGCCAGCCGGTCGAACCCATCCTCGATCTCGGCAAGGAACGCCCCGAGTTCCGGCGGCTCCTGATCCGGGTAAGCCACGGGAAAACCGCCGCCCACATCGACGACGTCGATGGCGACACCCGCCTTGCGGATCACCTGTCCGGCCAGATCCAGCGCGGCGCGCCATGCCAGCGGATCAAGGCACTGCGAACCGACATGAAAGCTGACGCCCAGCATCGTGGCGACACCGCGCGAGGCCCGCAGCAGCGCGACGGCTTCGTCGGGGGAAGCGCCGAACTTGCCAGACAGGTCCAGCTTCGCGCCGCCTTTCGGCAGCGCAATGCGCACGATCAACCCAAGCGGGCCCGAAACGCCTGTTGAGGCGACCTCGGCACGGATCTTGGTGAACTCGTCCAGGGAATCCAGGACAAAATCGCGCACGCCATGACGTGCCCAGGCTTCGCGGATGGCGCCGCGGGCCTTGACCGGGTGCATGAAATGAACATCCGCGTCCGGGAACATGTCGCGGATCAAACGCACTTCCGGCAGTGACGCGCAGTCGAAATGCCGCACGCCGCCATCATGCAGCGCACGCAGCATGGCCGGATCGGGATTGCACTTCACGGCGTACAAGACATCGCCCGGAAAACCGTCCAGGAACGCGCGCGCGGTCTCGGCGACCACGGTGGGGCGCAGGCAATGCACAGGTTCCTCCGGCCGGGCGGCCGCAACGACCTGATCAACGGTCGGCAGGCGCAACGCGGGAGCAACGAATTCACGGCGAAGCGGGGAAACGGCTAGGCGAGTGCGGGCAACAGCAGACATCGTGGCGATCCTCGCGGACAAACGGACGCGCGTCGGCGCCCGAAACGAAACGGGGACAAAACCGAGGCCGTGCGCGGATGCGCTACGGCAGCGGGTCAGACGATGCTGATGGTACTTCGCATCGCGGCGGTGCGGTCGGACATAGGCGTGTTCCCTAACGACCCCGGCCCACTGTTGGCCGGGTCTATCGAAAAGGACGCGTTTACGTCGTTGCTGTGCCCCTGGGGGCTCGCGGCACGTGCGGATGCGTCACCGCCCCGATCAAGAGGCGAGAAGCGCTATATAAGACTGATATTCCGCAAGCGGTATGCAAATTCAGATGGCGGGCAGGCGTTCACCGCATAGCTTGCGCGCCAAGCAACGCCAGGTACTCCCAGACCATGGACGCCCCGGCCAGAGCGGTGATTTCGGCGACATCATAGGCCGGCGACACCTCGACCAGATCCATGCCAACGAAGCGTATGCCTTTCAATCGCCGCAGGATCGCCTGTGCCTGCCAGGATGCCAGCCCGCCAACCTCCGGCGTGCCGGTGCCAGGCGCGTACGCGGGATCAAGCGTGTCGATGTCGAAGCTCAGGTAGGCTGGGCCGCTCCCTGCCACCGCGGCGATCCGGGCGGCGACCGCGGCTGGGTTGGACGCGTGCACGTCCTGCGCGGACAGCACGGCGACGCCATGGCCGAGCGTCCAGTCCATGACGTCCTTTTGCACGGGGGAACGTATGCCGATCTGGATCATCCGCTTCGGCTCCACCAGGCCCTCGTTGATCGCGTGGTAGAAAGGCGAGCCGTGCGCGAATTCCTGGCCGAAGCTTGCGGGCCAGGTATCGACATGGGCGTCGAAATGCACCAGCGCGACGGGATGCCCAAGCCGCCTCGTGACAGCCCGCAAGAGCGGCAGCGTGATGCCGTGCTCGCCGCCCAGCGCAACCAGGTGGCCGATCCCGCTGGCCTGTTTCTCGATAGCGGCCAAGCTACCCGGTATGTCGCCAAGCGACAGCGCGAAGTCGCCATTGTCCGCGATATCAAGGTTGGCGGGCGCGACCCAATGCTCCGGGTGGTCGCCATCCGTCAGCATCCGGCTGGCACGCCGTATCGCCGCCGGACCGTCGCGCGTGCCGGCGCGGTTGGTCGTGCCGATGTCCAGCGGGATGCCCGCGACAACATAGTCGGCCTCGCTGTCGCTCCGATCAACGCCCATGAATGTTGGGGGAACCGCGTATGTAGGAGTGCCGGCCATCGGTGCTCACGTCCCTTCCTCGTCCGCCCTGGCCGGCATCGCGGCGCATCGGCATCCAGCGCCTCAAACGCAACATACGCACGCCGGCAGGCCATCAGCAGAGCAGCAAAACCTTGCGGAGCCAATGGTCCGGCGCTTAGCCTCAGTGGCACGCACCGGACAAAGGAACTGCCCCATCGACCAGGCAAGCCTCCACCGCTTCATCTCTGAAATGCCGAAAGCGGAACTCCACCTCCACATCGAGGGCACGCTTGAGCCCGAAATGATGATGGCGCTTGGCCGCCGCAACGGCATCACCCTGCCGTATGCCAATGTCGAGGCCATCCGCGACGCCTACCAGTTTGGCTCCCTGCAAGACTTCCTGGATCTTTACTATACCGGCATGTCCGTGCTGCGGCAGCGCCAGGATTTTTTCGATCTGGCCTATGCCTACCTGGAAAAGGCCGCGTCGCAGAACGTGACGCACACCGAGATCTTCTTTGATCCGCAAGGCCATACCCAGCGAGGCGTGCCCTTCGACACCGTCCTGTCCGGGCTGGCCGACGCGCAGGACAAGGCACGCCGCGATTTCGACGTAACCTCCCGGCTGACCATGTGCTTCTTGCGCCACCTTCCCGAAGAACAGGCCTTCGACACCTTGCGCCACGCCTGCCGCTGCAAGGAGCACATCCTCGCAGTGGGGCTGGACTCAACCGAGCAAGGCCATCCCCCCTCCAAGTTCGCCCGCGTCTTCGCGGAAGCGCGGCGGGAAGGCTTCATCCCGGTCGCTCACGCCGGCGAGGAAGGCCCGCCCGCCTATGTCGCCGAGGCGCTCGACATCCTCCAGGTCAGGCGCATTGACCACGGCAACCGCGCGTTGGAAGACCCCGCGCTGGTGGCGCGGATTGCCCGCGCGCAGATTCCCATGACCGTCTGCCCGCTGTCCAACCGCGCGCTGCGGACCTGTCCCGACCTGTCCCGGCATCCGTTGAAACAAATGCTGGCGGCAGGCCTCCTGGTCACCGTCAACTCCGACGATCCCTCCTATTTCGGCGGCTACGTGAACGAGAATTTCATGGCGATCCAGCAAGCCCTGGCGCTGACGGAAGCCGACATCGCCACCCTGGCGCGCAACTCCTTTATCGCCTCGTTCCTGCCGAACCCGGAAAAAGCCGCCGCGCTCGCCGCGTTCGAGGCTTTTCGGGCGAAGTGGTGACACCCGCCGGCTTGTGCGATCGCCGGGTTGCCTGCTCAAATCCATCCACTGGTTTCACCAAAACGAGATGCCCACCATGTTCGAAGCAGCGGTTCGCGATGAAACAGCCTTGCGCTCGGCGCTGTCCGAGGCCGACATCGCGCCCATGCTGATGGTCCTGGCCCAACTCAGCGGCGACCTGGGCATTCTCCGCGAAGTCGCTCCCCACATCCAGGGCGCCTGGAGCTTCATGGAAACCGTCCCTGAAAACCTGAAGCGGAAAGTCCGCGACCGCCTGGTCAGCGTGCTGCAAGACTATGCCGCCACCGGACGCGAGCCGCCTCGCGACGTCCCCACCGACACGCTGCAACAGATGATGAGCGCCGGCGTCGGCCAGACCGTTCCCCAGGACTACATCCCCTTGCTGCTGGAAGAAACCGGCCTGGACGATCAGGCAAGCCGCGCCGTGCATTGGCGGCGCAAACCGGGCCAGGAGACGATCAACCGCTTCAAGATGGTGATCATCGGCGCTGGCTTCTCCGGCCTGTGCACCGCCATTCGCCTGCAAGAGATGGGCATCCCGTTCGTGATCCTGGAAAAGAACCCCGCTGTTGGCGGCACCTGGCTGGAAAACCAGTATCCCGGCTGCGCCGTCGACACGCCCAACCATTTCTACTCCTACTCGTTCAACCCGAACGAGAAATGGACCCGGCATTTTTCCCGGCGCGACGAGATCCTGGCCTACATCAACGCGACAGCCGATAAATACGATCTGCGTCGTCATATCCGCTTCAACGCCGAAGTCACCCGCGCAGCCTTCAACGAGGCGACAACGCGTTGGCAGGTCACGTTCCAGACTGCGGAAGGCGGCACGGAAACAATCGACGCCAATGCGGTCGTCACAGCCATTGGCCAGCTCAACCGCCCCTTCATCCCGCCGATAGCCGGGATCGACCGGTTCCAGGGGCCACTGTTCCACACCGCGCGCTGGGACAAATCAGTTGACCTGGCCCGCAAACGAGTCGCCATGATCGGCACCGGCGCCAGCGCCATGCAGACCGGACCCTCGATCGCGCCCGATGTCGGCAGGCTGCTGGTGTTCCAGCGCACCCGCCACTGGGCCGCCAACAACCCGAACTACCACAAGGAAGTCAGCGCCGGGAACAGGTGGGCGATCGAGAACATTCCCTACTTCGCCAAATGGATGCGCTTCCAGTTGTTCTGGGCGGGCTCCGATGGCTTCCATGCCTCGCTGCGGATGGACCCGAACTGGAGCCAGCCGGAAAGTTCCCTGAACGAAGCGAACCACAAGATGCGGGAGATCATGATCGACCACATCCGCAAGGAACTGGATGGCGACGAAGCCCTGCTGGCGAAGGTGGTGCCTCCCTATCCGCCATACGGCAAGCGGATGCTGCGCGATAATCATTGGTACCGCATGCTGAAACGCTCCAACGTCGATCTGCTGACCGAGGCGATTGATCATATCGCCGAAGACTCGATCGTGATGAGGGACGGCATTGTTCACCCGGTTGACATCATCATCATGGCCACCGGCTTCACGGCCTCGAAGATGCTTTGGCCAATGGACATCGAGGGGCGCGACGGCCGGACGATCCGTGACGCCTGGGGCGACGACGATCCGCGCGCCTATCTCGGGATCACCGTGCCCGGCTTCCCCAACCTGTTCCTGACCTATGGCCCGAACACCAACCTGGCGCATGGCGGCAGCATCATTTTCCACACCGAATGCCAGGTTCGCTACATCGCCCAGGCCCTGCGCGACATGATTGAGAACGGCCATGCCGCCATCGAGGTCCGGCCGGAAGTCCACGAAGACTACAACACGCGGGTCGACGAGGCGTGCCGCACCATGGTCTGGGCGCATCCCGGCGTCACAAGCTGGTACAAGAACAAGCGCAACCGGGTCACGGTGACTTCGCCCTGGACCCTGCTGGATTACTGGAAGCTGACGCGACATTACGTTCCGGAAGAATACCGCATCAGCCCCAAGGTCGCTCCGGTCGAAGGGATCGCCGCCGAGTAACCGTCGCTTTGTCATTCGACTGCGGCAAAACCGTCATGGAGCCATCACCACCAGCGGGTATGAGCGGTCCATCATGGTGGCCCCGACGCACGCGATCGACTCAGCCCGGATCGTGCCCGCGATCCGCAAGCGGATCCTGCCGCG
>CAXTXZ010000070.1:0-8256 GCA_964248015.1 uncultured Rhodopila sp.
ACAAATAACTTTTGGCTGGGTTCAGGGGTTCCCCAACTATGGCTAACTTCTGAACCGGGACACTGGCGCCGGTGTGGCTTGAATTCCGCCTTGCGGCCAGAGGCCATGGCCGGTTGACGCCATGACCTGCATCAATCGGGTCGTTGCAAGGCGAGGCGCAGCTTGCTCGCATCCATCGTTTCGCGCCGCCGACCCATACGCCCTGCCACGCTGATCGCGGGCAACCGCAAGACCAGCCAGAACAATGGTTCACGGACCTGGACCGGCCAAGGATTCAGCCCCGATGTCAGCTTTCCCCAACCGCCGTCGCCACGCCGTGGTTCGCGCCCGAGCCCCCCTCCGGCTGGGTCTGGCCGGCGGCGGCACCGACCTTCCAAGCTATTCCAGCCAGCATGGCGGCGCGGTGCTGAATGCGACGATCGACCGTTACGCCTTCGCCTTCATCAGCCGGCGCAACGACACGAAGGTGCATTTCGAGGCGTGCGACCTGGGAAGCGCCGAGACGCACGACAGCGCCGCGACGTTGCCTGACAGCACGCTGCTGCTGCATCGTGGCGTTTATGAGCGGATGGTGCGCCAATTCCACGGCGGCAAGCCGCTTGCCATTTCGGTGACGACAGCGGTGGACGCGCCGATGGGCTCCGGGCTTGGCTCGTCCTCAGCGCTGGTGGTGGCGTTGATCGAGGCCTATCGCACTTACCTGGACCTGCCGCTCACCCGCTACGAGGTGGCGCACCTGGCCTATGAGATCGAGCGAGTGGATCTGCGGCTGGCCGGCGGCCGGCAGGACCAGTTCTCGGCAGCGTTCGGCGGCATCAATTTCATGGAGTTCCTGCGCGACGGCAAGGTGATCGTCAATCCGCTGCGGTTTTCCGAAGGCGTGGTGCTGGAACTGGAAAGTTCCCTGGCCGTGTGTTTCACCGGGCAGTCGCGCGCGTCCGACACCATTATTCGCCAGCAAACCGAGGGCGTGTCCGCGATGAGCCACGAGGTGATGGAGGGCATGCACCAGATGCGGCTGGACGCGATCGACATGAAGAACGCGATCATGCTGGGCGACATCGGCGGCATCGCCATGCTGCTGGAACGGTCCTGGGTCGCCAAGAAACGCACGGCGCCGGGCATCAGCAACGCGCGGATCGAGCAACTGGAGGGCATGGCGCGGGCGGCGGGCGCCATTGGGGCGAAAGTGTCGGGGGCTGGCGGCGGCGGCTTCATGATGTTCGTGGCGCCGACCGAGCGCCGCTACCAACTCATCGCCGCGCTCAATAAGCAGGGCGCGTTGGCTTATCCGGTGAAGTTCACTGACAGCGGCAGCGAAACCTGGACCACCGGCGGGGCGAGGTGACGGCGATGCGCGACCTGATCTTCATCAGCCACCGGATTTCCTGGCCCCTGAACAAGGGCGAGAAGATACGCGGCTGGAATCTGGTGACGCATTTGACGCGGGATTACCGGGTCCATTTCGGCTGCGTCGTCGATGACCCGGCCGACATGGCGCATGTGGCCAAGATGCAGACCATATGCGCGAGCGTGGGCGCTTTCCGGATCGACCGCCAGAAGCAGAAGCTGCGCGCGCTGCTGCGCGCCCGCCCCGGCCGGCCGCTGATGCCCGATTTTTATCACTCGCCGGAGTTGCAACGCTGGGTGGATGACACGATGGCGCGGGTGAGGATGGACGTCGTCTATATCTTTTCCGCTGCGATGGCGCCCTATGCGATCGATCTCGATCATCCTTGCAAGGTCCTTGATGCGCAGGACATCGACTCGGAGAAATGGACGGAATATTCCATTAAAGCGAAATTCCCAATGAAGCTTATGTGGGCGCGCGAGGGGCGCACGCTGCTGCGCTACGAGCGGGCGGCGGCTTTGGCCTGCAACTGGACGTTCTTCGTTTCCCAGCCTGAGGTGGACCGGTTCGCCGAGTTGGCGCCAGAGGTCGCGGGGAAGCTCGTGGCGATCGAGAACGGCGTGGACGCGCAACGCTTCTCGCCTGCCGGCGTGTATGAGACGCCCTACACGGACCCAGCGCCACGTATGGTTTTCACCGGCAACATGGATTACTGGCCGAATGCGGATGCGGTGATCTGGTTCGTGCATGAGGTGCTGCCGAAATTGCGCGCGCGTGTTCCGGGCCTGGCGTTCTGGATCGTCGGCGCCAACCCGATCGAGGAAGTGCGGGCGCTGGGTTCCATGCCTGGGATTTCAGTGACCGGCAGGGTGGAGGATGTGCGGCCCTATGTGGCGCATGCCAGCGTGATCGTTTGCCCGCTGCGAATCGCGCGCGGCATCCAGAACAAGGTGCTGGAGGGCATGGCGATGGGCAAGCCTGTGGTCGTCTCTGCGCCCGCCTTTGAGGGGGTGCGCGCAGTGGCTGGCACGGAGTTGCTTGTGGCGGACGGCGCAGACGAATTCGTCGAGCGCATCGCCGAGGTGCTGGACGGCGCGCATCCAGACCTGGGCGCCGCTGCGCGCCTCGCGATGGAACGTGGCTATGCTTGGGACGCGGTGTTGGCCAAACTGGATGGATTTCTCGCACCAGTCCCGGCCTAGCCGCTCAGTCACAGCATTTGGAAGGGGGTTGAGGTTAGAGCGCTTTCAGGCTGACTGAAACAATCAACGCGCTCTATCTCATTGTTTTATCGAGCAGCTTTACCAGCCCAAACTGTTCCAGTCTGGCTGATGCTGCTCTAAACGCTCTGGCTGGGCTGCGAGCGTGCCTGGATCGAGCGGCAGCGGCGGTCCGGGTAACCTCGATGGGAACCCGAAAAGGGGCGCGCGCACCCAACAAAGCCGGGCGCGTCAAAACTCCAGCAGGTTATCCCGCAAATGGGTGGCTGAATAAGCCCGCCGCGCCAACCCGCGTTGCTGCAGCGCCGGCACAAGGCCGTCCGTGATCTCCGCCACGTTGCGACGGTTGACGTTCCCCAGTGCCAGCAGGAACCCATCGCCGCCAACCTCCTGCATCACGTCGTCCATCTTTGCCGCCACCGTATCCGGGCAGCCGACCAGATCGACCGACATCCCCAGCGTGCCGTACTCGGTGATCGCTTCCCGCAGGGTCTGCTTGCCCGCCTTGCGCAGGAACTGCGTGAGGCTCTGCTGGTGCCCGTTGGTGGTCAGTTCGCCAACCGGCTGATCAAGGTCGAAGATCGAGAAATCGATATTCGTGCTCCAGCCAAGCTGCGCCAGCTTCACATCGACATGCTTCGCCGCGCTGGCCATGCGGCGCTGCGCCCGGACCTGCGCATCCTCGTCGGTTTCCGCCAGGATCGGCGCGATCAGGAACAGCACCTTGCAACTGTCCGGATCACGCCCGCATTCCACCATTCGCCTGCGGACGTCGTCGCGGTACGCCTTCATCTGCTCGACGCCCTTCATATGGACGACGATCGTTTCCGCATGCTTGGCCGCGAACGCCCTCCCACGCGCCGACCCACCGGCCTGCGCGATGACCGGCCGCCCCTGCGGGCACGGACCCGAGTTCAGCGGACCCCGGCTGCGGTAATACTGACCCTCGAAGTTGATCGGATGCACCTTTTCCGGATCGATCAGCACGCCCGTCTCGCGATCGGCCATGATCGCGCCAGGGTCCCACGAATCCCATAGCTTCCGCACGACATCGATGTACTCGTCGGCCATGTCGTAGCGCAGGTCATGATCCGGCAACCGGTCGAGCCCGAAGTTCCGCGCGGCGAAATCCGCGCTGCCCGTCACCATGTTCCAGCCGCTGCGCCCGCCCGAGACCTGGTCCAGCGAACTCATGATCCGTGCCGTCAGGTACGGATGATAGGCGAACGTCGACAGCGTCGGCACGATGCCCAGCCGCGTCGTGGCGGCGGCCATCAGAGTCGCCACCACCGACGGCTCCTGTCGTGGGATCGACATGCCGTTCTTCAGGTAGATGTCCCGCGATCCCTTCCACATCTCGCCGACATAGATGGAATCCTCGATCAGCATGTAATCGAAGCACGCCCGCTCGATCGCCCTGCACAGGTCCAGGAACAGGTCCGGCGACATCCACTCCTCGCTGATGTTGCCGGTCCAGGGTTCGCCCCAGGCCTGTATGCTGGAGCCTTGCAGGAACCAGGCGAGGTGGAAGGGCTTGGCGGCCACGCCTAGAATTCCCGCAGCGTGTCGCGCAGCAGTGTCTTCGTGTAAGCCTTGCGCGCCAGGCCGCGCTTTTGCAGCGCCGGCACCAGGCCCTCGCAAACTTCGGTAATGAAACGGCGGCTGATGCGCTGGAACGGCGTGCTGATCAGGAAGCCATCGCCGCCGATTGCTTCCATCGCTCGGCCCATCTCCTCGGCCACGGTGTCGGGCGAGCCGACCAACTGGATGCCGGCGTCAAAACGTTCCTGCGCGAGTTGCCGCAGCGTCTTGCCGCTGCCCCACTGGGCGAACTTGTCGAGCGAGCCTTGCTCGCCGTTCGTTGTCAGGTGCGGCAGCGGCGCATCAAGGTCGAAACCGGAAAAATCGATGTCGGTGACGGTGCCGACGGCGGCCAGCGCGGCCTCGACAAAGCCGGACGAGTTGACCAGCCGATGATGCCGAGCACGCGCTTCCTCATCGGTTTCGCCAAGAAACGGATAGACCAGGAACAGCACCTTCACGTCGTCCGGATCGCGTCCGGCCGCCGCCGCGTGGCGGCGCACATCGTCGCGGTACGCCTTCATGCCCTCCACGCCATTTCCCACCGCGATGATTGAATCCGCGTGCCGCGCCGCGAACGCCCGCCCACGCGGCGAGCCGCCGGCCTGGACAAAGACCGGCTTGCCCTGCGGCGAGCGCACCGTGTTCAGCGGCCCGCGAACCTTGAAGAACTCGCCCTCGAAATGGATCGGGTGGACCTTGTTGTGGTCGGCATAGGTGCCGGTCGCGACATCCTTGACCACCGCGTCCGGTTCCCACGAATCAAACAGCTTGCAGACCACATCGACATACTCGTCGGCCATGGCGTAGCGCGTCTCGCGCGGCGGCAGCTTGTCGAGACCGAAGTTCTGCGCGGCGATGTCCTCGCCGCTGGTGACAATGTTCCAGCCGAATCGGCCACCGGCGATGTGGTCCAAAGTCGAGGACAGCCGCGCGAGCATGAACGGCGGATAGGCAAGCGTCGACATGGTGGCGACGACGCCAAGCTTGGAAGTCGCTGCGCCGATCATGGCGGCAAGCGGCATGGGGTCGTGCTTCGGCGCCTGCAACGCGTATCTCAGGGTTGCCTCGGACGTGCCGCCGTACGCCTCGGAAACCATCAGCGTGTCTTCCAGCATGATGTAGTCGAAGCAGGCGCGCTCCATCGCTTGCGCCATCTCGACGAAGAACTTGCCGTCCCAGTTGCCGGTGCCTTCCGACACGGGGTTGATCCAGTCGCCCTGGGTGAAGTTGGTGAACCAGGCCAGGTGAAACGGCTTCGGCATTGTTCAGTCCTTTGCATGCCGGCCAACGCCGGATCAAGCTGCACGGAAGTGATGCCGTTGGACGCAACCACCATGCCAGAATGATCAAATACGGGAATGCGGTGAAACGGCGCCTCGGCCGGCAGGCAGGCCGCCTAATGCATGGGCAAAAGAAAGGCGCAAGCCGTTGACGTGGCGAAAATTGCGTCTGACATGCCCAACCTTTGGTGGCTCCGGCCAGCAATTCATGCCGTGACAGGATTGGTGCGGTGTCCTCAGCATGTGATACTGACCATTGTCCAATGACGGAGCCACAACCTTGATCCGCACCGGCGAGCAGTACCGAGACTCCATCCGCGACGGCCGCCAAGTCTGGATCAACGGCGAACGCGTGCGCGACGTGACCACGCATCCCATGTTCAAGCCGCTCGTCGATGTGCGGGCGCGTATCCACGACATGGCGCACGAAACGCGCCATGCCGCGATCATGACCTACCAACATGAAACGGACGCGCCCTGCTCCACCGGCACCAAGCTGCCGCTCACGCAGCAGGACTGGCACGACAAGCGCAACGCGGTGAACGCCGTGCTCGACGAGGTCGGCGGCATTGTCACCCGCGTCGGCGACGAAACGGTTGGCGAGATGTGGTCGCTCTACGATGGCCAGGACGTGCTGAACGAGGTCAACCCGCAATTCTCCGCCAACATCCGCCGCCATGTGGACCGTGTGGTGCGCGAGGACCCGTTCCATGTCTCGGCCAACACCGATCCAAAGGGCGACCGCTCCAAACGGCCGCAGGACCAGGACCCCGATATGCTGCTGCATGTGGTCAAGGAGACCGATGCGGGCATCATCGTGCGCGGCGCGAAATACGAAACCGCCGCGGCCTACGCGAACCAGGCCTTCACCAAGCCGACGATCGCCAACTGGGGCGATTCGCAGTTGTCCGACTACGCGGTCGGCTTCATCAGCGACCTGAGCGCGCCGAACCTGAAGTTCATCTGCCGCAACGGCTTCGCCGGCCGGTCCCCGGTCGAGGACTATCCCTTGTCCAATCGCTTCGACGAGGTGGACACGCTGCTGATCTTCGACAACGTGCTGATCCCGTGGGACGACGTGCTGTTCTACCGCCACACCAAGGCGGCGACCTTCATCCGCGCCACCCTCCACCGCTACAGCGCCTTCGCCTTCATCCAGCGCAACATCAAGCTGGCGGACATGATGATCGGCGCCGCATTGTTCAACGCGCGCCAGACCGGGCTGGAGCATCAGCAGGCGGTGCAGGAGAAGCTGGCGCAGCTCGCCTGCTACCGCGAGGGCATCAACGCCCACCTGACAGCCGCCATCGCGATGGCCAGGCGCAGCCCCGCCGGCCTGTTGATGCCGGACCAGTCGCTGCTGATGACCGGCCGCGTGCTGGCGTCGTCGCAACTGCACCAGATGATGCATATCGCTCGCGAACTCTGCGGCGGGCAGATCTGCGTGACGCCGGATGCCGCGACCTTCCTCAATCCCGAAACCGCGCCGTGGATGGAGAAATACTACACCGTCAACGAGAACTGGCAGGCCGAGGACCGCCGCAGGCTGCTGGCGTTCGCGCGCGACCTGCTGAACTCCGACTATGCCGGGCACCGCCTGACGTTCCAGTTGTTCGCCCAGGCGCCGCCTTACGCCAACCTTGCCGCAGTCTACCGCAACTTTGACTGGGACGAAACGTTGCGCGTCGTGCAGCGTGCCGCCGGCCTGTCCGACCGCGTCCGGCCTGCCAGGAAGCAGGCGGCGGAGTAACCCGCGGGCCGTATGCCGCGCGCCAAGCCGCCACAGTCCCGGAGCGTCGGACCCCAAGGCTTGCCCGCATGCTTTGGCGCGCCCACGGGCCGTTGGCTCTCGGGCGGCGAGATCATGTCCACGCCACGGAAAACTGGCTACGCTGCCTGCGTGATCAGCGCCGCCCAACGGTCCAGGATTGGCAGCACGACATCTTCCTTCGCTGCCGGCAAGCCGACCGCCACCCGTGCGATGCCCAGGTCGCGATAACGCTTCAATGTTTCGCCGTCCTCCGGCGCGTTGAAGATCGACACTGGGCACGAGGCCGCATCGCGCCCGGCTTCCGCTAGCATGGCACGGAACTTCGGCACGGTGTCGAACACGTCGCCATATTGCCCCGGCCGCCCCGCCAGCGGAATCCAGCCCTCGCCATAACGCACCGCTCGGCGGGCGCCGTACGGGAACGCGCCACCAACAATGACCGGAGGATGCGGCTTCCGCACCGGCTTGGGCCACGTCATCATCGGGCCGAAATTGACGAATTCCCCGCTGTAGGCAGGCTTGGACTCGGTCCAGATCGCCTTCATCGCCTCCACCCGTTCGCGCACCAGCTTGGCGCGGGTGTCGAACGCGGTGCCGTGGTTCTCCATTTCCTCGGCGTTCCAGCCAACGCCGATGCCGAACAGGAAACGCCCGCCGCTCACCTGGTCGATCGAGGCCACCAGCTTCGCGGTCTGGATCGGGTCGCGCTGGTTGACCAGGCACACGCCGGTGCCGAGGTTCAGCTTCGTTGTCGCCATGGCGGCTGCCGTCAACGTCACGAACGGGTCCATCACGTCGTAATACTGCTTCGGCAGGTCGCCGCCGCCCAGCCACGGAGACCGCCGAGACGCCGGGATATGCGAATGCTCGGGCGCCCAAAGGGATTCGAACCCCCGCTCCTCCAGCGCCTTGCCCAAGGCAGCCGGCGTCATCGAGTAGTCGGTCAAGAACATGGAACCGCCGAAATGCATGATCCGTCTCCTGTTGCGTTGATCGCAACCCTACAACGCATCACGCCAATGCCAAATATCCCGCGACCTCATGCCCGAA
>CAXTXZ010000070.1:8356-11156 GCA_964248015.1 uncultured Rhodopila sp.
TTGTCCAGCACCACTTGCGTCCGGTTGATGGTCAACCCGCCGGCTGTGCAGGCTTCCGCGATGTCGCGGCCCGACACCGAGCCATACAGGCTTCCGGATTCACCAGCCTGGCGGATGATGACAACGGTCAGCCCAACCACGCGCTCCGCGAGGCGTTCGGCTTCCTCGCGCCGCTTGATGTTCTGCGCCTCAAGCTGCGCGCGCTGCTGGTCAAACCGCGCGCGGTTGTCCTTGCTGGCGCGCAGCGCCTTCTTTTGCGGCAAAAGGAAGTTGCGGGCATAACCCGGCTTCACCTTCACCACGTCTCCCATCTGCCCCAGCTTCTCGACGCGCTGGAGCAGGATCAGTTCAACGGCGGCCATGCAACCTGCTCCTCAGGCGACGATATAGGGCAGCAGCGCCAGGAACCGGGCGCGCTTGATGGCGACCGCGAGTTCGCGCTGCTTCTTGGCGGACACCGCCGTGATGCGGCTGGGGACGATCTTGCCGCGCTCCGACAGGAAGCGGGACAGCAGGCGAACGTCCTTGTAGTCGATCTTCGGCGCGTTGGGGCCGGAGAACGGGCAGGACTTGCGCCGGCGGTAGAACGGCCGGCGAGCGCCGACGGCGGTGCGTCTGGCGGCAGGATTGATTTCGGTGTCGGACATGCTGGTTACTCCTCAAGGCCGCCACGGAACTCTTCGCCGCCGAAGCCGTCGCGGGCGCGGAATTCCTCACGGTCGTCAAAGCCCCGGCGGCGGCCGCTTTCAAACCGTCCAGCCGGCTTGGGACCGCGAAAGCCGCGCTCCCGGTCATCGGACTTGCGCGACAGGATGGCGGATGGGGCTTCGTCGATTTCCTCGATGCGGATGGTCATGAAGCGCAGCACGTCTTCATTGAGGCCCAGCTTGCGTTCCATCTCGGTGACAAAGGCCGGCTTGGCGTCCAGGCCCAGAAGCATGTAGTGGCCCTTGCGGTTCTTCTTGATCCGATAGGACAGGCCGCGCAGTCCCCAGTACTCGCGCTTCTTGACAGCGCCCCCATCGGTTTCAAGCGAGGCGCCGATTTCGTCGGCGATCTGCTCCACCTGCTGCTGCGTGACGTCATTCCGCGCGATCAGCACGGTTTCATAAAGTGGCATGGATGAACCCCTATGGCTTGTCTCCGTCCATGATCGGGCTGATCGATTTCCACAATGGAAACTGGACATAGCCGGGCGCGATGCCATCGCCCCCAGCAGGGAAGGCGCGGCTTGAAGCATGGATGGAAGGAGAATGCAACGGCGGAGTTTGCGCCAGGACCCCGCCGGCGTCGGACCCTGATCCCATGGAAGCTGAAACCAAGCACGGCGCCGGGACACGGATCTTGCAATATCCTAAGCGCGAGGCCCAGCGCGGCCTGCCGCCGGTCCTTCTCCACGCGCTCGGCATCGCGGTCTCGCGCAAGGTGCTGGAAAGCTAGGGCAATACGCCTCCGACTTGCCTCGGCCCGCGCTGCGGCTCAACCCGCATCCCCTCACGCACCCCCACCATGCACGTCTGCGCATTCGCTCGGCCATCGACAACCGCCAGGCACTCGAAACAGGCGCCCATCAGGCAGAAGGGCCCGCGCGGCGCGCCTGACACTGGCGTGGCGCGGGTCGTCGTGATCCCGGCGGCGAGCAGCGCCACCGCCACGCTGTCGCCCGGCCGCGCCGCAAGTTCACGGCCGTCCCACCAGATCGTCAGCGCGCCTCCCGCCGGCCGCGTCAGCATCAGTCAGCGGAACCCTTGGGCAGCTTCTTTTCGGTGATCGCGGCATAAAGCGCGACGCCATAAGGGATCGCCTCGTCGTTGAAGTCGTAAAGGTGGTTGTGCAGGGAAGCGGTGTCGCCGTTGCCAAGGTTGATATGCGCGCCGGGCACCTGCTCCATCATGAAGCTGAAATCCTCCGATCCCATGCCCGGAGGACCGTCGCGGCGCACGTTGCCCTCGCCGACCAGTTCCGCCGCCGCGTCGCCATAGGCGGTGGCTTCCCCCTCGTTGTTGACCATCGGCGCGAAGATGACGCGAAAATCCAGCGTCGCTTCCGCCCCGAAACCGGCGGCGACGCTGGTCGCGAGGCGGCGCATGTTGGCCTCGATCATCTCCATCACCTCCCGCTTCATGGTGCGAACGGTGCCGGCCATCACGGCCTGCTGCGGGATGACGTTGTAGGCGTCGCCGGACTGGATGCGGGTGATGCTGAGCACCGCCGTGTCCTGCGCCGAAACATTGCGTGACACGATGGACTGCAACGCGGCGCCGAGGTGGCAAGCCACCAGCACGGGATCGACGCCCTGATGCGGATGCGCCCCGTGCGCGCCCTTGCCGGTGATGGCGATGTCGAAGAAAGCGCCGCCAGCGGCGCGGGCGTTGGGGCCGGTGATGAACTTGCCGACCGGCAGGCCGGGACGGTTGTGCATGCCGTACACAGCGTTGCAGGGAAAGCGTTCGAACAGGCCGTCCTTCAGCATCGCCAGCGCGCCGCCGACGCCTTCCTCGGCGGGTTGGAAGATGAAGTTGACGGTGCCGTTGAAGTTGCGCGTTTCCGCCAGGTACTTCGCCGCGCCCAGCAGCATCGTGGTGTGGCCGTCATGGCCGCAGGCGTGCATCCGGCCAGGGTTCTGGCTGGCATGCGGCAGGTCCGTCGCCTCCAGGATCGGCAGCGCGTCCATGTCGGCGCGCAGCCCCACCGAGGCCTCGCCGTTGCCGTTGCGCAGCACCCCGACCACGCCGGTCTTGCCGACGCCGCGATATCCACGCCCATCCGGAACTGGGGCTTGAGGAGCACCGCACCGCGG
>CAXTXZ010000071.1:0-11133 GCA_964248015.1 uncultured Rhodopila sp.
ACGTCTGCGGATGCAGCGCGGTCGCCATGTCGATGCCCTCGTAATAGCCGTCGGCACACTCGAAACCGACATAGCCCGCTGTTGTGTCAGCGCCAACCTGGCGCGGGGATTCAGGTTAGCGGCGTGCCGACAGCCTCCGCCGTGACATCGCCACCGCAGGCTTCGTTGTTGTTTAACCCCCATTACTATCTTTTGCCAAAAATCATGGAAATAATTCGTCGCATTGCCGATTGTATAGCGCGCCGTTAACTTTGCGCCAAGCAACCAAGGGTTCGTTCCATGCCGCGACACTTGCCCGCCATCAGCCTTGTTGCCGTGCCCGGCCGCCGTCGCCGCACGATCGAACTGGCGCGGGAGATCGAGCGTCGCGGCTTCGCCGGCATCTATTCGCCCAGCATGTTCGGCAACATGTCGTTCTGCGAGGCGTTGGCGTGGAACACCGCCTCAATCCCGTTCGGAACCGCGATCGCGCCGATCTACCAGCGCACCGTCGGCGACTTCGCGCAAGGCGCCGCGGCCATGCACGAAATCTCCGGGGGGCGTTTCCGCCTGGGCATCGGCGTCGCGCATGGACCCTCCCACGTGCGCATGGGCGTCACGCCGGGCAAGCCACTCGGCGACATCCGGGTCTTCGTCGAGAAGTTCCGCGCGCAGGAGGGCCTCGGCCCGCTGCCGCCGGTCATCATCGCCGCCCTGCGCCGGAAGATGGTCGCCCTGGCCGGGGAGATCGCGCAGGGCGTGGTGTTCGCCAACGCCTGCCGCTCCCACATGGCGGTGTCCCTGGCGGCGTTGCCGGCGGCGAAACGCGACGACCCCGGCTTTTTCATCGGCAACATGATCCCGACCTGCATCAGCGACGACGAGGACGCCGCCAAGGCGGTCAACCGCCGCACCCTGGCCAGCTACGGCCTGTTGCCGAATTACCGGAACTACTGGAAGGAAGCCGGCTACGAGGCGGACATGGCAGCCATCGAAACCGCGCTGGCGGAAGGCCGGCCGGGCGACGTGGCGGGATGTTTCTCCGACAGGTGGCTGGCGGACAACACCCTGTTCGGCTCCGCCGCCAAGGTGCGGGACGGCGTGGAGGCCTGGCGCGACGCCGGCGTTCGCGACCCGATCATCGTGCCGTCATCCGCGGCCGGGAACCAGCTCAAGGCGCTGGAGGAAGTCCTCGCCGCCTTTTCCTGAAACCCGGTCGCGTCCGGGGCAGCCTTGTTCCGCGGCCAGCCGGTAGATCGTGTTGAACGCGCTGCGATGCACCGGGACGGCAGCGGCCGGGTCAACCGCCCGGTCGCTTGGCAGCATGAGCAGGGCAGCGCCGTCGCCCGCCTCGGCCTGAAAGGCGCAGAGCGCGCCACCGCGTCCCGACACCGCCGCAAGGAAACGCAAACGCCTCGCGTTGCGCGCCTCCCAGGCGACATAGGGGTTGGCATGCAACGCGGGCGGCGCCACCAGCCGCCGCCCAGCGGCCATCACGGTGGCCGCCGCCGGACCCATGTCAGCTTCATTGGGTGGCAGTTCAGTCACGAACAGGTCTTCCGGGCCGGTCTGCCGGATGATCCAGCCATAGGCATCAAGATCAAGGATCAGCTCCGGCCGCGTTGACCCGAGGCGCTGCAAGGCGATGTCATCCGGTTTGGTCAGGAAGGCGAAACCCGCCGCCAGGACGCTCAGCGAAATCCCTGTGCGGACAACCAGGCCCGCGCGGCTGCGATCAAGCCAAAGGCGACAGGGCATGGTTCCACCAAACGGAAGCCGCGACGGTGGCCCCAGGACGCGGACCAGGGCCAGACCCGCCACGCTTGCCCACGCCGCTTGCAGATAGGCATGGTAATGATGCGCCGCCACGACGAAAATCCCGCAGATCCCACCCGTCTCCCCGACAGCGGCACAGGCGTAGTGCCGCCCCAGGAACAGCAGGCAAAGCCCGATCCATGTTCCCAGCAGCGCGACCGTCGGCGTTGGCAGGTCCCGCCACGCCCGCCGCCACAGCAGCCATCCCAGGGCTGCGCCGCCACCCAGGTTCGGCAGGGTCGTCACCCAGTCGCCAAGCGCCGGATGCGCCCAGGCCCCTGGCCCAGGATTGGCGATATGCAGGCGATACTCCGCGATCAGGGGCCACAGGAACGGCATCGCGCAGGCCAGTTCCATCCCGGCCACCAGCATCAGCCAGAGCAGCGTGCGCGCCCTGAAGCCCTGAGCCGCCACGCCAGCCGAAACAACCATCCCCGACAGCAGCACCGCCGGCACGGTGTGCGCCAGGAACACCAGCCCGAGCGCCCCGCCAATCAGCGCCGCGTTGCCCAGCCCCGGCCGCTCGGCCCGCGCCGCGACCAGCCACACGGCGCCAAAAAACAGCGGCCACGCCAGCGCAGGCGTCAGCGTCCAGGGCGTGTATCCCGCCGTTGCGTCACCCGGCGTCACCAGCCCCGAGAACAGCACGAACACCATGGTTGCCGCCGCCCCCGGCCATGCGCCGATCAGCCGCCGGTTCATCAGGTAGAACATCAGCGGCGACAGCAGGTTCAGCCATGCGCCCGCGCGCAGCCATGTCGGCAACAGCGGCAGGCCCAGCGCTTTCAGGAGCAGCGCCGCCAGCCCATGCAGCAGCGGCGGGTACCACCGCCAGGCGCCCGCCGTCGCCGGATCGCCAAACCAGTTGCCGTCCAGGAACCCTTGGATGAAACCCAGGTCCCGCACCGTGTCGGGGTCCGGCGGCGCCTGCACGCCCGCCGTCATCCAGGCGCCCTTGGCCGCGCACAGCAGCAGCAGGGCAGCCACCGCCATCCAGGGCCGCGCCACGACCGAAACCCGCCGCAAGGGACGATCCAGCGGGCCGTGAGCAACGGACGCTTCGATCAGCATGCACAACCCTGGCGCGGCAAACTGCCAATATGTTGCAAAAACAAACTAAGTGCATATCTAAACCGGCTTCTTGCGCCGCACAATCACAATCAGCAATCCCCGCTGCCGACGCTTGACCATCCATGCCGCCTTGGCTCACCGTCCCTCAACCGGCTTCACAAGGACATCCGCATGGCGACGCATGAAGGCTTGCGTTTCGGCATCTTCCTCGCCCCCTTCCACCGCGTCGGCGACAACCCAAGCCTGGCGCTCGGCCGCGACATGGAGCTGATCCAGTGGCTCGACCATCTCGGCTACGACGAGGCCTGGATCGGCGAGCACCACTCCGCCGGCTGGGAAATCATCGCCTCGCCCGAGATCTTCATCGGCGTCGCGGCGGAAAAGACCCGCGGCATCATGCTGGGCTCCGGCGTCACCAGCCTGCCGTATCACCATCCGCTGCTGGTGGCGCAACGCTTCGTGCAGCTCGACCACATGACGCGCGGCCGAGCGATGCTGGGATGCGGGCCGGGCGCGCTGGTGTCGGACGCGTACATGATGGGGATCGACGCGGACGCGCAGCGCCGCATGATGGACGAATCATTGGGCGCGATCATGGCGCTGCTGGAATGCAAGCAACCCGTCACCCTGAAAACCGACTGGTTCGAGCTCCGCGACGCCAGGCTTCACCTGAAACCCTACACCAAGGGCGGCTTCCCGATCGCCGTCGCCAGCGCCACGACGCCCTCGGGCGCGCTGGCCGCCGGCAAGCACGGCGTGGGCATGCTGTCGCTGGGGGCCGGGCTGCCGGGCGGATCAGCCAAGCTCGCCGACTATTGGAAGATGTGCGAGGCCGAGGCGGAAAAATACGGCAAGACCGTCAGCCGCGACGACTGGCGCCTGGTGATCAACATGCACTGCGCCGAAACCGACGAACTGGCCATGGAGGAAGTCCGTCGCGGCGAACGCATCGAAACCCTGACCTACTTCAGCGAAACCCTCGGCCGCCCGCCCATGCGCAGCGAGAACCCGCTGGCGGAAGGACTGGCCGCCGGCTCGACCCTGGTCGGCTCCCCCGAGACGATCGTCGCCGGCATCGAGCGGCTGCTGAGCTTCACCGGCGGCGGCGCGGGCGCCGTGCTGTTCCGCGCGCACGAATGGGCAAACCGCGAGCAAACGCTGCGCAGCTACGAGCTGTTCGCCCGCTGGGTGATGCCGCGCTTCCAGGGCAGCCTGGAAACAACCATTGGCTCCCGCGAGTGGTGCAGCGAGAACCGCGCCGGCATCTTCGGGCCGTCAATGAACGCGATACGCAAGGCGTTCACCGACGTCGGACAGGACGTGCCGGATCACATACGGATGCGGCTGCACACCGGGAAAACAGAGATGTCATGAAGATTGCCCAGCCAGCGCGGCCGGCGCTGGCTGGCCGCTTGAGGCCGCCCACGTCCTGCTCATGATTGGCACGAAAGTCGCATAAGGGTCTGCGCAACGGGAGTCCGCGCATGACCTCATCCCTCCGCCGGCAAGCCGCATGAAGCGCCGCCATTTCCTTGCCACCGGCCTGTCAGGCCTGGCGCTGCCCTCCATCACCCGCGCCGCCAGCGCCACCACGCTGAAATTCGTCCCGCAGATCGACCTGGCGTTCCTCGATCCGCACTGGTCCACCGCCAACGTCACGCGCGGCCACGGCTACATGGTCTTCGACACGCTCTACGGCCAGGACAGCAGCTTCACGCCGTCGCCGCAGATGCTTGAAGGCCACGTGACCGAGAACGACGGCAAGCTGTGGAAGCTGACCCTGCGCCCCGGCCTGCTGTGGCACGACGGGGAACGCGTCACCGCCCGCGATTGCGTCGCCAGCATCCGCCGCTGGGCCAAGCGCGACGCCTACGGCGGCACCCTGATGGCCGCCACGGATGAGCTGTCCGCGCCCGACGACCGCACCATCCAGTTCCGCCTCGGCAAGCCGTTCCCGCTGTTGCCCTACGCGCTCAGCAAGCCCACCACGCCGTCGCCGCTGATGATGCCCGAGCGCGTGGCCAACACCGATCCGTTCAAGCAGATCACCGAGATGGTCGGCAGCGGCCCCTTCCGCTTCGTCGCCAACGAACGGGTGCCCGGCGCCACCAACGTCTACCAGCGTTTCGAAAAGTACAAGCCTCGCGACAGCGGCACGCCCGACTGGACCGCCGGCCCCAAGATCGTCCACTACGACCGGGTCGAATGGACCACGATCACCGACGCCGGCACGAAGGCCGCGGCCCTCCAGGCGGGCGAGCAGGACTGGTGGGAGAACCCGACCCACGACCTGCTGCCGCTGCTGCGCAAGGACCGCGACATCCGTATCCAGGTCACCAACCCCACCGGCGCCGTCAACATGATGCGGCCCAACCACTTGCAGCCGCCCTTTAACAACCCCGCCATCCTGCGCGCCCTGTTTTACGCCATCGACCAGCAATCGTTCATGGAGGCGATCGTCGGCAACGACCCGACGATGTACCACACCCCGCAAGGCTTCTTCTGCCCGAACACGCCAATGGCGAGCACCCTGGGCCTGGAGCCGCTCAACGGCCCGCGCGACTACGCCCGCGTCAAGGAGATGGTCAAAAAGGCCGGCTACGCGGGCGAGAAGGTCGTCATGCTCGTCGCCACCGACTACGCCCAGTTCAAGGCGATCGGCGACGTCGCGGCCGACACGTTCAGCCAGGTCGGCATGAATGTCGATTACATCGCCACCGACTGGGGCACCATGCTGCAACGCCGCAACAACCGAGGGCCAATCGACCAGGGCGGCTGGAGCTGCTTCTTCACGGGATGGGAAGGGCTGGATCACATGAACCCGTCCAACCATTACGCCATTCGCGGCAACGGCGACGACGCCTCCGCCTGGCCCGGCTGGTGCGTCAGCCCGCGGCTGGAGCAACTGCGCAACGCCTGGTTCGACGCGCCCAACGTGACGGCGCAAAAGCAGGCCTGCCAGGATATGCAACTGCAATGCATGGTGGACGTGCCCAGCATGCCGCTGGGCCAGTTCATCCAGCCGACCGCTTACCGCGGCGGCATGACGGGCGTGTTGAACGGTTTCGCCACCTTCTGGAATGTTCGCCCCGCCTGACGCCAGGCCCACCGCCACACCCGGCCGGCGCAGGTCGTTCTCACGTCAGCATGGTTTATCGAAACATAACTGTATCAAACAGACAGGGTTGCCCGTAAAATAGCGCATGGCGAGTCACTTGCTTGAAACAACCGAGGGGAAACGGCTGGCCGACCGGCAGGCGTGGCTCCAATGGGGCCCTTACCTCGCCGAACGGCAATGGGGCACGGTGCGGGAGGATTACTCCGCCAGTGGCAACGCCTGGACGTATTTTCCCTTTGAGCACGCGCGTTCCAGGGTCTACCGCTGGGGCGAGGACGGCATCGCCGGGTTCACCGACGACCGCCTGCGATGGTGCCTGTCGCTGGCCTTGTGGAACGGCCACGATCCCATCCTCAAGGAGCGCTTGTTCGGCCTGACAAACGGCCAGGGCAACCACGGCGAGGACGTCAAGGAGCTTTATTACTTCCTGGACGCGACGCCGACGCATTCCTACATGCGGATGCTCTACAAATACCCGCACGCCGCGTTTCCCTACGACGCCCTGATCGCCGAAAACGCCCGCCGTGGCCTGCAAGACCCGGAGTACGAGCTGCCGGACACCGGCGTATTCAACGAAAACCGTTACTTCGACGTTGGCGTTGAATACGCCAAGGCCGCGCCCGACGACATCCTGCTACGCATCACCATCGACAACCGCGGGCCCGAGGCCGCGGACCTGCATGTGCTGCCCCAGCTTTGGGCGCGCAACACCTGGGACTGGCGTCCCGGCATCCCCGAGCCGTCGCTGCGGCTGGCCGATGGCGCGGTGATCGCGTCGCACAACCGGATGCCCGACCGGACGCTGTCGATCGACGGGCCGGCGGCATGGCTGTTCTGCCGCAACGAGACAAACACGCCGCTGCTGTATGGCTCGGACGCCGCCGGCCCGTTCAAGGATGGGATCAACGATTTCGTCGTGAACGGCGTGGCCAATGCGGTGGACCCGGCGCACGGAACGAAATGCGCCGCGCATGCCCGCCTGGCCCTGGCGGCAGGCGAACGCAAGGTTGTCCGGTTGCGCTGGCGCCCATCCAGCGCGCCGGGCGATCCCTTCGCCGACCACGACGCGGTTTTCGCCGAAAGGCTGGCCGAGGCCGATGCCTTCTACGCCGCCCTGCAAGCCCACATCGCCGACCCGGACGCTCGCCTTGTGCAGCGCCAGGCCTTCGCCGGCATGCTGTGGTCAAAGCAATTCTACCGCTACGACGTCCGCCGCTGGCTGGAGGGCGACCCGTTGCAGCCCACGCCGCCGACCGAGCGGCGGGACCATCGCAACAACGACTGGCAGCACCTGAACAACCGCGACATCATCTCGATGCCCGACACCTGGGAATACCCCTGGTACGCCTCCTGGGACCTGGCGTTCCAGGCCGTCGTCTTCGCGCTGATCGACCCGGCCTTCGCCAAGCACCAGTTGCTGCTGCTGACGCATGAATGGTTCATGCACCCGAACGGCGCGCTGCCCGCCTATGAATGGGCGTTCGGCGACGTCAACCCGCCCGTGCATGCCTGGGCGGCGTGGCGCGTGTTCCGCATGGACGCCGCGCTGACCGGCGTCGCCGATTTCGATTTCCTGGAGCGCGTTTTCCACAAGCTGATGATGAATTTCACCGGCTGGGTGAACAAGCAGGACCTGGAGGGCCGCAACGTCTTCCAGGGCGGCTTCCTCGGCCTCGACAACATCGGGATCTTCGACCAGAGCCAGAAGCTGCCGGTGGCGGGACGCATCGACCAGTCGGACGGCACATCCTGGATGGCGATGTACGCGCTGAACATGATGCGGATCTCGCTGGAACTGGCCACCCGCAACGAAGTCTACGAAGCGACCGCCACCAAGTTCTTCGAGCATTTCCTCGCCATCGCCGAGGCCATGACCAGGCAGAGCGGAAGCCGCGGCCTGTGGGACGAGGTCGACCAGTTCTACCACAACGTGCTGCACCGTCCCGACGGCTCGGCCGTGCCGCTGCGCCTGTTCTCCCTGGTCGGGCTGTTCCCGCTGTTCGCCGTCGAGGTCCTGGAGCCGGACATGCTGGCCCGCTCCCCGGCGTTCTCCCGCCGCCTGCAATGGGTGCTGGACCATCGCCCGGACCTCGCGGCGCTGGTGTCGCACTGGGACGTGGAGGGGCAGGGGTCGCGGCGCTTGCTGTCCCTGCTGCGCGGCAGCCGCATGAAGGCCCTGCTGCGGCGAATGCTGGATGAAACAGCGTTCCTGTCGCCCCACGGCGTGCGCAGCGTGTCGCGCGCGCACCTGGAAAAGCCGTTCGTGCTGGAGCTGGACGGGCAAACGTTCAGCGTCGGCTATTCCCCCGGTGACAGCGCCAGCCGAGCGTTCGGGGGGAACTCGAACTGGCGCGGGCCGGTGTGGATGCCGGTGAACTTCATGCTGATCGAGTCGCTCTACGGGTTTTATCGTTACTACGGCGATGATTTCCGCGTGGAATACCCAACCGGATCAGGCATCCGGCTGAGCCTGCGGGACATCGGGGATGCCTTGTCGGAGCGCCTGACGCGGCTGTTCCTGCGCGGACCCGATGGCAGGCGCCCGGTCTTCGGGCCATGCCCGTTGCTGCAGGACGATCCGCATTTCCGCGACCATGTGCTGTTCCACGAATTCTTCCACGGCGACACGGGACAGGGACTTGGCGCGTCGCACCAGACCGGCTGGACCGGCCTGGTCGCCCTGCTGCTGCACGGCCGGGTCTCGGACGACCCGACCCTCATGGACATGCCCACTGGAGAGGATCAGGAGCCGTCCCCCGCTCGGCTTTGACCGAAGGCCGGATCAGCCCGCTTTCGCCAGTTGCCGCTCGACCAGCGTCGCCCACCAGGAGGCCCCAACCGGCAGCACATCGTCGTTGAAATCGTATCTCGGGTGATGCAGCAAGGCGTCGTCCGAGCCACGGCCGCTGCCCAGCATCAGGTAGGCCCCCTGCTTGGCGTTCAGCATGAAGGCGAAGTCCTCTCCGCCCATGGTGGGCGCGGGCATCTCCCGCACCCCGTCGGCCCCGGCGACCGCCGTCGCCGCGTCCATCGCCAGCAGGGCCGCCTCCGGATCGTTCGCCGTGGCCGGCGCATGCTGGGAAAAGCGCAGCTCGCCGGTGGCGCCGAAGCTCGCGGCGATGCCCTGCACGATGCGCCGCAGCCCGGCCTCGATCTGCTGGCCGACCAGCGGGTTGTACCAGCGGGCGGTGCCCTTCATCGTCACCCGCTCGGGCAGGATGTTATAGGCCTCGCCGCCCGAGATGCTGCCGATGGACACCACGCCGCCCTCGACCGGCTCGATGGCGCGCGAGACGATCGTCTGCAACGCGCCGATGACCTGCGCCGCCACAACGATCGGATCGACGCCACGATGCGGCGACGCGCCGTGGCTGCCCTTGCCGGTGATGACGATGTCGAAGAACCCGACCGCCGCCATGATCGGGCCGGTGCGCCACAGGAACGTCCCGGCCTTCGTTTCGGGCCAGTTGTGCAGGCCGAACACCTTGTCCATCGGGCAGCGGTCGAACAGGCCGTCCTTGACCATCTTGTCCGCGCCGCCGTCGAACTCCTCGGCCGGCTGGAAAATCAGGTAGACGGCGCCGTCGAAGTTGCGGGTCTCCGCCAGGTACTTCGCCGCGCCCAGCAGCATGGCCGTGTGGCCGTCATGGCCGCACGCGTGCATCACGCCTGGGTTCTGGCTGGCGTGCGGCAACCCGGTTTCCTCCTGCATCGGCAGCGCGTCCATGTCGGCGCGCAACCCGATCGCCCGGTCCGACGACCCGGCGCGGATGACGCCGACCACGCCATGCTCCGCCATGCCGGTGATGATCTCATCGACGCCGAACGCCGCGAGCTTCTCGCGCACGACGCCCGACGTCCGCGCCTCGCGCATCGACAGCTCGGGATGCGCGTGCAGGTCGCGCCGCCATGCCGTCATCTCTTCGTGGAACGCCGCGATACGGTTGATGATCGGCATGGATGTCTCCGTCAGGGTCAGGGTTGGGTTCCAAAGGTTGCCGCGAGGCCCCGCGCCAGGGAAATCGGCTCGATGTGCAAAAGGCCGCGCATCGCGGCGATGTCGTATGCCTTGTTTTCCATCAGGCGGCGAATTTCCTCGGGCTGGATCGTCGGCAGCGCCGCGACGTGCCGGGTCAGCCGGGCCGCCGCGATCAGCGGCGCGGCGGGGAACGGGACGATGAACGGCCGCGGCAATCCGGCCGCCGCCGCGACGGCCCGGACGAAGTCTGCGTAACTCACCGTGTCGGCCCCCGCGATCACGAGGCTCGCCGGCGCATCCCAAGGCTTGTCCAAGGCAGAGCGTATGGCGCGGGTGACATCGGACTGATGGATCGGCTGCACCAGGAAGCGTCCGCCGCCGGGCAACGGCAGCACCCGCAGCCGCCGCAGCAGCGCCGCCAGCCGCTGCACGTTGTCCTCGCCTTGCGCGCCGTAGATCATGGTCGGGTGCAGCATCACGCCGGATCGCCCCGAGGCCAGCAAGGCCGCCTCGCCAGCCAGCACGCCATTGCCGTGGGCATCCGGCCAGCGGGTGAATTTGCGGGTGCTGCCAAGCAGCACAAGCCGGGCCGAGGCAGGCGCGGCGGCAAGGATCGCGGGGGCATGACGGGCATGTGCGCAGGAAACGACATGCCCGGCTCCCTGCAACGCGGCTGCCAGGGCCTCCGGCTGGCGCAGGTCGGCCTGTCGCGGTTCGCCCTCCAGGCCCGTGGCGTCCCACTTCCCCAGGTCGCGCACCACCGGCACAAGGTGGTGGCCGTCCGCCAGCAAGCCTCGGCTCAGCGCCAATCCGGTCCGGCCTGAAGCGCCTATGACATGTATGGCATCAGGCATTGCCAGCGGAACGCATGATCAAATGGTGACGAAAACGAAATGCATGGGCATCCAGTGACTCAATCCAGGCGGTCATCTTTGTTTTCCGCGACGCATCAAGATCAAGGTCCGCACAGGGATGCAAGGATCTGCCGGGAGATTGACATAGGCATGCCCAAGCTACCCGCGAACGGAATCATGACCGCCACTCCTCACGGTTCCCTGCCGCGCGCCGCGGCAGATCCCGAATGCCAGCGCACGCCATGCCGCTTCGGACATGCTTGATCTCGATACGGAGCCTTTGGATTTGGCAATGGACAGGGAGCCACGGTGTTTAT
>CAXTXZ010000072.1:0-11084 GCA_964248015.1 uncultured Rhodopila sp.
TCGACGCCGCCATCCTGTTCAGCGACATCCTGATGCTGCCCTGGGCGCTCGGCCACGGCCTGCAATTCAAGGAAGGCGAGGGGCCCGTGCTGCCCAAGCTGCGCACCGAGGCCGATGTCGCCGCCCTTGACCCTGGCAGGGTCGCCGGCCACGTCGAGCCGATCATGCAGACCGTCCGCCGCGTCCGCGCCGGCCTGATGACTGAGGGCTTCGCCGACACTGCCCTGATCGGATTCGCCGGCGCCCCCTTCACTGTCGCCTGCTACATGGTCGAGGGCGGCGGTTCCAAGGATTTCGCCGCCGTGCGCGCCATGGCCTACGCCCAGCCTGCCTTGTTCCAGCGCCTGATGGACGTGCTGACCGACGCCTCGGTTGAATACCTGTCAGCCCAGGCGGTCGCCGGCACCGAGGCGCTGATGCTGTTCGACTCCTGGGCTGGCGTGCTGTCGCCCTCGCTGTTCCGCGCCCATGTGATCGCGCCGGCCCGGCGTATCGTCGCGGCCCTGAAGGCAAGGCATCCCGGAATCCCGCTGATCGGCTTCCCACGCCTGGCCGGCGTCATGACGCGCGACTACGCCGCCACTGGCGTGGATGGCGTCGGCGTGGACACCGGCAGCGACATCGCCGCGGTGGCGGCCATGCTGCCGGCGCGAATGGCCGTGCAGGGCAACCTCGATCCCATGGCGGTGGTCGCCGGCGGCGCGGCCATGGCGCATGAAGCCGCCAGCCTGCTGGATGCAATGCGCGGCCGGCCGTTCATCTTCAACCTGGGCCATGGCATCGTGCCGCAAACGCCACCCGGCCACGTCGCCGCCCTGCTGGAGCAAGTGCGTGCCAGCTAGAGCCCTGTTGTCCGAGGCTGATCCGGCCCCGGCCGTGAATCGCCCTGTCCAACCAAACATCCTGGAGCGGGAAGGCGCAAACCCGAGGCCATCCCGCCCCAAGGTGGCGATCGTCCTGTTCAACCTCGGCGGCCCCGACAGCCCCGAGGCCATCAAGCCGTTCCTGCTCAACCTGTTCCTCGACCCCGCGATCCTGCGGGTGCCCTTTTTCGTGCGCCCGTTCCTCGCCCGCGTCATCGCCCGCGCCCGCGTCAAGCCTGCCACCGAGAACTACGCCCTTCTCGGCGGCAAATCCCCCTTGCTCGGGCTGACCCAGGAACAGGCCACGGCGCTGGAGGCCGCCTTGCCGGACCTGCAAGCCAGGTGCTTCATCGCCATGCGCTACTGGCATCCCTTCAGCCAGGAGGCCGCCCGCGCCGTGAAAGCCTGGCAGCGGGACGATATCGTGCTGATGCCGCTCTATCCCCAGTACTCCACGACAACACCGGGACGCGCGCTGGCGGCCTGGCGCCAGGCCGCGGTGAAAGCCGGCCTAATGGCCCGGACAACGGCGCTCTGCTGCTATCCCGTGGACCCGTCCTACGCCGAGGCGACAGCGGCGCTGGTGCGGACGGGTTACGAAAAGGCGCGAGCCGAACTGGACCCCGCCGTGCCGCTGCGGGTCCTGTTCTCCGCCCACGGCCTGCCGGAGGTGATCGTCAAGGGAGGCGATCCCTATCAATGGCAGGTGGAGCAGACGGTCGCCGCCGTTGTCGCCGCCTGGGGCGCGGCCGTGGATTACGCGATCTGCTACCAGTCCCGCGCCACTCCGCAGAAATGGATAGACCCCAGCACGGAAACCGAGATTGAGCGCGCCGCCGCCGACAAGGCCGCCGTCCTGGTGGTGCCGATCGCCTTTGTGTCCGAGCACACCGAAACGCTGGTGGAACTTGACGTGGAGTACCGGGACTTGGCCGTGAAGCTGGGCGTGCCCGGCTACTTCCGCGTGCCGACGCAAAACGCCGACGCGGGCTTCATCGCCTCTCTGGCTGGGCTGGTGCGCAGGGCGATCAGTTGCGGCCCCGGACTGTGCAGCGGCGCCGGCCAACGCCTGTGCGGCATGGAGCATGGCGGATGCCCCTTCAGCGCCCTGGCGCGTGCCGATGCCGGCCGCCTGGAGCCGCTGGCGCAAGCCGGAGGGGCTGGCATCCGCTCCCTCTAAGGCAAATCGCCAGAAGGCTGAAAGGTCCGGGGCGTGAACCTGCCCAGCAAGCAATGAGCCATGGCGCGCCGCAATCAGCCGGACCCCGGTGCCTCATGCGCTCTGCCGCAGCCTGAGCTGCTTCAAGGTCAGGACGTGCCACGGGCAGGGGAGCACGGACAAGAAGCGTTGTGTACCTGCAAGGGCCGGATCGGGGCGAAAAAGCTGCCCAAAACGAAAGGCAAATCTGAAGTTGATATTATAACGTTGTTCAGATAAATGGCCCATGGCAACAGTGGGCATTGCGGTTGCCAATGCCATCAACCAGACAGGCATATTGATCATGGCGATCCAGAAACACCGCCTCATCACCCGCAGCGACTTCGACGGCCTCGTCTGCGCCATGCTGCTGCGCGAGCTTGGCCTGATTGACGACATCAAGTTCGTCCACCCGAAGGACATGCAGGATGGCATCGTGCCGATCATGGCGGGTGACATCGTGACAAACCTTCCTTACGTCGAGGACTGCCACCTCACGTTCGACCACCATGCCAGCGAGGTTTCGCGTCGCGGCGACCGCGTCAACGCCAACCATGTGATAGATCCCGCCGCGCCCTCCGCGGCGCGCGTCGTTTATAACTATTACGGAGGCGCCGCGTCCTTTCCGCGCATCACGCCTGAACTCATGACGGCCGTCGATCAGGCCGATTCGGCGCAGTTCTCACGCGAGGAGATCCTCAATCCCCAGGGCTGGGTGCTGCTCAACTTCCTTATGGACGCCCGAACCGGGCTTGGCCGGTTTCGCGACTTCCGCGTATCCAATTACGATCTCATGATGCAACTGATCGAACAGTGCCGCGAGCACACGATCCAAGAGGTGCTGGCGCTTCCGGACGTGAAGGAGCGGGTCGACATTTACCTCGCCCACGGCAACCTGTTCGCTGAACAGGTTCGCCGGTGCGCCACGGTCCACGGCAAGCTCGCGCTTATTGACCTTCGGGACGAGGAGGTGATCTACGCGGGCAACCGCTTCGTCATCTATGCCCTGTTCCCTGAATGCAACGTGTCTGTCCATGTCATGTGGGGCATGAAGAAGCAGAACACCGTCTTCGCGATCGGCAAGTCGATCCTTGACCGTAGTTCGCCCGTCGATGTCGGAGCTGTCTGCTTGAAACACGGCGGCGGCGGCCACAACGCCGCTGGAACCTGTCAGATCCCAAACAACCGGGCCGAAGCCGTGAAGACGGAACTGGTCGTGGCCCTGTCGTCGGAGCTGTCCTCGGTGGCGGCCTGAGACGTCCAGCCTTTGGCGGTGACAATGACTGGAAAGACCGCCAGAAGATCGCCACGATCATGCGCCGTGGCGCTTCTGCCGGATTGTGGCATGGGCCTGGCAGCCTTTCGGCTTCTCCCAGATCGCCCGGCTGAAGCGTGAAATCCAGTCGCCGCTGAAACCCAGAAGCCAGGGTCGGCCCTGCGCGCGCTTTGAGGCGCCGCATAAACGGATTAAGTTTGGTGCGGCAGCAACCGGCACCAGACAGATGATCAAAACGCTCCGCCTCATTCTCCGTCCCTGGCGGAAAAGCGACTTACCGTCATTCGCTGAGCAAAATGCCGATCCAATCGGCATGCGCTTTCTCGGTGGCATCCTCACAAGCGAGCAGAGCGACGCTTACGTGGAGCGTGCGGAAAAGCGTCTAGCGGAGGCGGGTTACTGCAAATGGGCTGTTGAAGCCCCTGGCGTCTCGCCGTTCATTGGCGCTGTCGGGCTCACGCGCGTGAAGTTCAAGGCCTCGTTCACGTCGGCCGTCGAGGTCGCCTGGCGGCTTGGTCGGAGGTATTGGGGTGTCAGGGATACGCCACGGAGGCAGCGGCACCTGCCCCTCGGGCTTCAAGTAAGCACCGGCTTTACGGAAGTTGCTCCGGCACTGGCGCCACTTCAGCCTCGCTGGCCAGAACCCGGCAAGGCTCCTGATGCCGGGATTTTGTAGGCCCGGCGCCTCAATCATGACGTTTCATCGCCCCTGCTGGCAAGGCGCTTGATCCACCCAAAATAAGCGCGACCGCCCATCCAGGAGACCACTTGCCATGCCGATCGACCACATCATTGTCCTGATGATGGAAAACAACGGCTTCGACCGCATGCTCGGCTGGATGGGCGCCGCCGGCCGGGACATCGACGGCGTCAATCCCGCCCATCCCCTGTCCAATCCCGACCGCATCGACGGCGGCGACGTTTTCCAGGCCGAAACCCGCACCCGCAACATCGAGCGCGACCCGTTGCACTACCTGCCGAACGCGCTGATGCAGTACGACGGCGGCACCAACCAGGGCTTTGTCACCGATTACGTCCGCACCCACCCCGGCAGCACCCCCGAGGAACGCCGGGAGATCATGGCCTGGTACCCGCGCGGCTTCCTCCCCGCGCTGCACGCGCTGGCGGAGACGGGCGTCGTCTTCGACCGCTGGTTCGCATCCATGCCCGGCCCGACCTGGATGAACCGGCTTTTTGCCCACACCGGCACCAGCCTCGGCCACACCAACGAACCCGGCAGCCTGTTCGACCACAACCTGCACATCTACAACGAGCGCACGCTCTACGACGAGATGACCGAGGCCGGCATTTCCTGGCGCATCTACTACGGCGATGTCCCCCAATCCCTCGTGCTCACCCACCAGTGGGAGCATCTCGGCAACTACCGGGCCTACGGCCATTGGCAGGATGACGTGCGAGCCGGCGACCTCCCCGCCTACAGCTTCATCGAGCCGACCTATTTCGGCGCCGGCCAGAACGACCAGCACCCGCCGCACGACGTTATGCGTGGCGACGCCCTGATCGCCGAGGTCTACAACACCCTGCGCGGCAACCCGGACCTGTTCAGCCGCACCCTGCTGATCGTGCTGTACGATGAGCACGGCGGCTTCTTCGACCATGTCGTGCCGCCGTCCACCGTCGCGCCAGACGGCCACGTCGCCGAATACAGCTTCAACCGCCTGGGCTTTCGCGTCCCCGCGATTTTCGTGTCCCCTATGCTTGATCCGGGCGTTGTGCATGCCGTGCACGACCACACCAGCCTGATCCGCATGGCCGCCGCGAAATGGCCAGGCATCAAGCCGCTCGGCCGCCGAGCCGCGCAGGCGAACGATCCGCTTGCGGGCCTGGCATGGCGCGAGACGCCGCGCGCCGACATGCCGGAAGCGCCCACCGCGCCCGATATCCAGCCGGCACGCTCCATGCCGGGCCTGCAAGGCTTCAAGGCGTCCCTGTTCGGCCTGAGCCACCACCTGGAGCGGCTGATCGATCACGCCGGCACGCGCAGCGGCCTGATGGCCCGCGCCCATGAGGCGCTGGAGGACAGCCTGGCCCAGGGCAAACTGGCAACCGATCGTCTCGAAGGGTTCCTCAGGGAGCGCCGTCCGGCCCAAGGCGTCCTCTCCCGCCTGTCCCGATGGCTGCCCTGACGCCGCCGGCGGCTATCGCCCGGTCAGCAGCCGCTCCATCAACTCCTTCACCGTGGGGATAAAGCCGTTCGAATAGAACGGGTCCTTCCCAAAGCGGAAGGCATTGTGGCCGCTGAACATCAGGTTGCGCTCCAGCGCGTCCGGCCCATGGTCATGCGCGATGCTTTGCAGCGTTTTCTGGATGCAGAAGCTGCGCGGATCGGCCTTCTTGCCGGTGCTATGGTCCGCCTCATGCTGCGACCAGTTGGAGAACCGGCAAGTGCTCAGGCAACCCATGCAAGCCGTCTGGTCTTCCAGTATCTCGCGCGCCTTGTCAGGCGTCACGAAGACCAACGTCGAATCAGGCGTGCGCAAAGCCTCGGTGAACCCCTGATGTTCCCACGCGATAGCATGCTCACGGTCACGAGCGGTCAGGTAGACGATGCGCTTGCGGGGACCGACGCCATATTCAGCGACGTGTTCGCCGATGGCTTCCGTCGTGAAGGCGACCTGCCGCTCGCTGCGTTCCCGCAGTTCCTGGATAAAGCCGTTGTTGACGGCGCTGGAGTAAAACCCGGTCGGGCTGAACCGGTTCAGGAAGACATCGCCCTCCTTCAAGGTCAGCAGGCGCTGCTTCCATTCCGCGCCGATCGGGCTTTCCTGCGTCAGCAGCGGGCGCGTGCCGAACTGGAACGCCATCGGGCCCAGGTCGGGGTTGTCGATCCAGTGCTCCCATTCCTCCAGGCACCAGACCCCGCCGGCCATGATGATCGGCGTCTCGTGCAGGCCTGCGTCCCGCATCACCTTGCGCAAGGCCAGCACGCGGGGGAACGGATCTTCCGGCTTGTTCGGATCTTCGCTGTTGGACAGGCCGTTATGCCCCCCGGCCAGCCACGGGTCCTCGTAGACCACGCCGCCCAGGAGGTGCGCCGTCTTGGAATACGCCCGCTTCCAGAGCGCGTTGAACGCCCGCGCGGATGAAATGATCGGGTAGTAGTGCACATTGAACCGCGCGGCGATGTCCGACAGGCGGTAAGGCATCCCGGCGCCACAGGTGATGCCGTTGACGATGCCCTTCGCCTGCTCCAGCACTTCCGTGATGATGCGCTCCGCGCCGCCCATTTCCCAAAGGATGTTGGCGTGGATGCGTCCCTTGCCCCCGGTCAGGTCCCAGGCGCGCCTGGCCTGCGTCAGCGCGCCCTTGATGGCGTAGGCAACCAGTTCCTCATGCCGTTCCCGCCGGGTGCGGCCATGGTAAAGCTGCGGGATGGGTCGCCCCGCCTCGTCAAAGCTGTCCGCGTTGACGGCGCTGAACGTGCCGACGCCGCCCGCGAGCGCCCAGTTCCCGGCGGAGATGCCATTGGACACCGCGACACCCTTGCCGCCTTCCACCAGCGGAAGGACGTCAAACCCCCCCATTCTTATCGCGTTGATCGCTCGCATCGCGTTGCATTCCTTGAAAGGCAAAACCTTTGCGGGTCCGCGAGAGGCTAGCTTCGCATGTCCCGCCATAAGCCCCGGTCATTGGCAGGTTCCATGGCAAGCACGGAACCTGCTCGGCCTGCGCCGTGCCGCCGCTCCGGATCAGTCGCCTATGGCAGGCTGCTGCTCGCCTTCAGCCATCGGAGCGCCCTCGCGACGCGGCCGGTCGCCACGCGGGGAACGCTCTTCCCGCTCCGGCCGTTCGCCGCGCGCCGGACGCGCCCCGACCTTTTCGGTTATATCAGCGCCGGTCGCCTGATCGACAACCCGCATCGACAACTTTACTTTGCCGCGCTCGTCGAAGCCGATGACCTTTACCTTCACCGCGTCGCCGTTGTTCACCACGTCGGTCGTCTTGTTGACCCGTCCCTGCGCCAGCTCGCTGATGTGGACCAGCCCGTCCTTCGACCCGAGGAAATTCACGAAAGCGCCAAAGTCAGCGGTCTTCACAACCTTGCCGGTGTAGATCACCCCAATCTCCGGCTCCGCGACAATGCCGCGTATCCAGTCGATCGCCCTTTGCGCCTGTTCAATGTCCGTCGCGGCGATCTTGATCGTGCCGTCGTCGTCGATGTCGATCTTGCACTTGGTCTGCTCGACGATCTCGCGGATCACCTTGCCGCCCGTGCCGATCACCTCGCGTATCTTCTCCTTCGGCACATTGATGACCGTGATCCGGGGCGCGGACACCGCCACGTCGCCACGCGCGCCCTTCAGCGCCTTGGACATCTCGCCCAGGATGTGCAGCCGCCCGTCCTTGGCCTGCTCCAGCGCCACCTTCATGATGTCGAAGGTGATCGAGGTGATCTTGATGTCCATCTGAAGGCTGGTCACGCCGGTCTCGGTCCCGGCCACCTTGAAGTCCATGTCGCCAAGGTGGTCCTCATCCCCCAGGATGTCGGACAGCACGGCGAAGCCGCGGTCTTCCTTGATCAGCCCCATGGCGATGCCGGCCACGGGACGCTTCAGCGGCACGCCCGCGTCCATCAGCGCCAGCGACGTGCCGCAAACGGTCGCCATCGAGGACGAGCCGTTCGATTCCGTGATCTCCGACACCACCCGCATCGTGTACGGGAACTTGTCCTTCGACGGCAAAAGGGGATGCAGCGCGCGCCACGCCAGCTTGCCGTGACCGACCTCACGCCGTCCGGGAGACCCCATGCGTCCCGCTTCGCCGACCGAGTATGGCGGGAAGTTGTAATGCAGCATGAAATTTTCGCGGTACTCGCCCAGCAAGGCGTCCACCACCTGCTCATCCTGCCCGGTGCCCAGCGTCGCCACGCAGAACGCCTGGGTTTCGCCACGCGTGAACAACGCCGAGCCATGCGCCCGCGGCAAGATGCCGACCTCGGCGATGATCGGGCGCACCGTGCGCGTGTCACGCCCGTCAATGCGAACCCCGGTGTCCAGGATCGCGTTGCGCACGACGTCGGCCTCAAGGTCCTTGAACAGGCCCTTGGCCTTTTCCGGGTCCAGGCCCTCGGCGGCCAGCGCGGCGGCGGCGGCTTTCTTGGCGGCGGCGACCTTCTCGTAGCGCGCCTGCTTGACCTTCTCCTGGTACGCCTCGGCGATGCCCGCGCGGCCCACCGCATCGACGCGGGCCTTCAGCGCAAGCTCCTCCTCGGACGTCTCGGACAGCGCCCAAGGTTCCTTGGCGGCATGTTCGGCAAGCTCGATGATCGCCTCGATCACCGGCTGGAACGCCGCGTGGCCAAAGGTCACGGCCCCCAGCATGATTTCTTCCGAAAGCTCCTGCGCTTCCGATTCCACCATCAGCACGCCCTCGGCCGTGCCCGCCAGCACCAGCTCAAGCTGGCTGGCCTTCATCTGGTCGATGGTCGGATTCAGGACGTAGGCGCCGTTCTCATACCCCACGCGCGCCGCGGCGATCGGGCCGAAGAACGGGATGCCGGACAGCGTCAGCGCGGCGGAGCAGCCGACCATGGCCACGATGTCGGGATCGTTCTCGTTGTCATAGCTCAGGACCGTCGCGACGATTTGCACCTCGTTCCGGAAACCTTCCGGAAACAGCGGCCGGATCGGCCTGTCGATCAACCGGCTCTTCAGCACCTCGGCCTCGCTCGGCCGGCCCTCGCGCTTAAAGAAGCCGCCCGGGATCTTGCCCGCGGCGAACGCTTTCTCCTGGTAATTGACGGTCAGCGGAAAGAAATCCTGCCCAGGCTTGGCCGACTTCACGCCAACCGCCGTGCACAGCACAATCGTCTCGCCGTATGAGATCATCACGGCGCCGTCGGCCTGACGGGCGATCTTGCCGGTTTCCAGCACAAGCTTGCGCCCGCCCCAGTCGAGTTCCTTGCGAAAGTAATTAAACATCCAGTCGTCTTTCAGATGCGCGGCGCCGGCGGACAACACGAAAGCCTTCCCGTCATTCCCTGCCGTGGCGAGGTCGCGGCGTCTCGGGTAACACGGAGCGCGCCTGCGCGCCGTTGGAAGGTCGCAGCCGCGGCCATGTGGCCGGAAACGCCGTCGCTTGGTCCCGCGCCGTTGGGACGTGCCGGTTCGGCGATCTGTGCATCCACCGCCTGTCGCGGTGTTTCGGGGGACTGAACCTGCCCCCGCTCAGGTTTACGCGTCAGTCGGCAGATGGAAATAAGGATCAATCCACCCTTTGACTACCATTATCTTCCCTTGAAACGCGCAAGTTTAAGGCCAAAAGGCGCATGCCTTCGGTTTTCAGCCTGCGACGAGAACAGCCATGAAAGGGCAGGGCACGTGCCAATCATTGCACATGCCTCAATCCCCGCCGATCTCGGCCATCATTTTCCGCATGTTGCCGCATCACGTTGCCACGTTGCTGCGGCTTTGCCCCTGGCTTCACCGCCGCAGCGACAGCCGCTTGATCAGCGTCTCGTACCGCTGCTGGTTCTTGTTCTTCAGGTAATCCAGCAGCCGGCGCCGCCGGCCGACAAGCATCAGCAGGCCGCGGCGCGAGTGGAAATCCTTCGCGTGGGCCTTCAAATGCTCCGTCAGGCTGCTGATCCGTTCGGACAGCAGGGCGACCTGGACCTCGGGGCTGCCGGTGTCATTCTCACCGGTCGCGTAATCACCAATAAGCGCCGTGCGACGCTCCGCCGTTAGCGACATCAGGCTTCTCCTGAAAAGGGGTTGGTCGGACGCGCGCCGGAATCACGGACCCCGTTGATCACAGGACCCGTTCGGGCTTCAGCATGCCGTCTTCAAGCCGGCACAGCCCGATCACGCGGCCCCCCGCCATGGCTCGGGCCAATCCCCCATTGGGATCAGCCTCGGCCGGAATCCGGCCCATCAACGCCACCAGGCTTATCGCCTGTCCGTGATTGAGGTCGGCGGCCTCCTGTTCGGTCAAGGCCAGCGCCGGGATGTCGGCCAGCGCGGTCGCGACCGGAAGCAGCAGGTCCGGGGAAGCGGGCGCGGTATCGTCCGCTTCGCGCAGTTTGTCCAGCGGAATTGCATGCTTCTCCAGAAAAGGCCCGACCCGCAGCCGCCGCAGCGCCCCGATATGCCCCACCGTGCCGCAGGCCCGCGCCAGGTCGCGCGCCAGGCTGCGCATGTAGACCCCCTTGCCCGAGGCGACCTCGAACACCGCCGTGTCGGCGTCCGGACGCTCCACCAGCACGAACCGGTCAACCCGCGCCGGACGCGGCTCCAGCACCGGAGGCCGCCCCTCGCGCGCCATGTCATACGCCCGCTCCCCGGCCACCTTGATGGCCGAGAACACCGGCGGGACTTGCATGATCGCCCCCCGGAACGGCGCCAGCGCGGCCCGTATGGCGTCGTCGTCAGGACGCACGTCGCTGCGCTCGGTGACCTGACCGTCGGCGTCGTCGGTGTCGCGCGCCTCGCCAAAGCGCAGGGTGAAGCGATACAGCTTGGCGCCGTCCATCACATACGGCACCGTCTTCGTGGCGGCGCCGAACGCGACCGGCAGCAACCCGGTCGCCAGGGGGTCCAGCGTGCCGCCATGCCCCGCCTTCCGCGCATCGAAAATACGGCGCACGCGGTTCACCACGTCCGTGCTGGTCAATCCGGCCGGCTTGTCGATGATCAGCCAGCCGTCGAGCGGACGGCCGCGCGGCTTGCGGCGGGACATGAATGGGCAACTCGATCAGCAAGGGAAGGCGGGGGGTTAGGAAGCCAGC
>CAXTXZ010000073.1:0-11018 GCA_964248015.1 uncultured Rhodopila sp.
CGGCGGAAACGCCAATGGCGGACTTGCTGGGTGGCGGAACCCTCGGCTCGATCACGTGGTATCATCCGCGAGCCGGGCAGCGCTACCTGGCAGATCCGTTTCCCTGGCCCGGGACTGGGTTGATGCTGTGCGAGGAGATGCCGGTGTTTGGTGGCGTCGGCCGCATTGTCGCGGTATCCGAAACCCAGGGCGCGCTGTCGCAACCGGTCCGCGTTGTGCTGGATGAGAGCAGTCATCATTCCTATCCTTGCACCTTCCAGGATGGCGATGCGTTGTATTGCGTGCCTGAGTCGCCTGAGCGGGGCGACACTCGCATCAACCGGCTAGAGGACGATGGCCGGCTTGTTCCGATCTGCGATGTGGCGCCAAACGCCAGGCTTGCCGACCCAACATTGTTTAAATGGAATGGCTGCTATTGGTTGGGCTGCACTGACCTTGACCTTGGGGCGCACGACAACCTGTGCTTTTTCCATGCGCGTTCATTGGCGGGGCCATGGGTTCCTCATGCGCAGTGGCCAGTGAAGGTGGACGTGCGGGGCGCGCGTCCGGCTGGGATGCCTTTGCAGCTTAATGGCCGGTTATTCCGGCCCGGACAGGATTGTGCCGCGACGTACGGAGCGGGCGTGGCGGTGCATGAAATTGTCGAGCTTTCTGAAAAGGAGTTTCAGGAAACGCTGGTGACGGTGCTGCGGCCAGATCCAGCAGGGCCATTTCCGCATGGCCTGCATACGCTGGTGCATGACGGGACGCGTTTTTGGGTCGATGGCAAGCGCTTTGTGCTGAATCCTGGCTTGCTCCTGCACAAGCTGAAGGAGCGAACAATGCATCGTCTGGGCATAGCGGGGGGGCGATGACATGTCCTTGTCAATCACCAAGGCGGCTACGGAAAATTTGGTTGGGGTGACGTCTCGTGGCCGCGCCTCCTCCGGAGGAGCGAGGGCATTATCGGTTGCCATTTACATGCATGACTTGTCAGGCGGCGGTGTCGAGCGTCAAAGCTTGATTATTGCCGAAGAGTTTCGGCGGCACGGCGCGGACGTTACCTTGGTGTTGCATCGTGTGCGTGGGCCATTGCTCGATTGCTTGCCGGCCGGACTGCGGGTGGTGGATCTAAAAGGCGCGCGCACCCTGCAAGACATACCCAGACTTGTCCGCTTCCTGCGGCGTGAGAAGCCAGACATTCTCCTGACCAATGTTGATTTGAAAAACGTCGCGGCGTTGCTTGCGAAAATTATCAGCTTCAGCTCCACAAAGGTTATCATTTGCCAGCATAATCCTATCACCCCCAGCTTTATCGCGGATGAAAAACTGCTGTATCGTTACGTCGGCTTGGCTTATCGGCTGCTTTCGCCCGTCATGAGCCGGGCAGTGGCGGTCTCGGAGGGTGTCGCGGCGGAATTGTGCGATGTGGCTCGGTTGCCGGCGGATCGCGTCGTCACCATCCACAATCCGGTGGTGGGGCCGGACTTCCAGGTTCGTTGCGAGGAAGCGGTCGAGCATCCCTGGTTCAGTGACAGTGACCGGCCTGTTTTTGTGACGGCTGGGCGTTTTGTCCCGCAAAAAGACCATGAGACAATGCTGCGTGCCCTGGCGTTGCATCGTCAACGATATGACAGCCGGCTGATCTTGTTGGGGGCCGGCCCCTTGGAGGCAACGCTTAGGACGTTGGTGCAGGACCTTGGACTGACTGAGGCGGTCGATTTTGCTGGTTTCCAATCGAATGTGTTGCCGTTCTTCCGGCGAGCGGATGCCTTTGTGCTCAGCTCGCGCTGCGAGGGGTTTGGCAATGTCATTGTTGAGGCACTTGGCTGCGGCACCCCCGTGATTGCTGCTCGTTGTGACTACGGACCGGCGGAAATCCTTGATGAGGGCCGATTTGGCGTGTTGGTGGCGCCAAGCGACCCGGAGGCTTTGGCGCGAGGCTTGGACCAAGTCGCGACGCTGCGGGAGCGGTTTCCGGCCGAGGTGCTCCGGCAGCGTGCAAACGCGTTCAGCTATGCCGCCTGTGCATCCCGTTACATGGCCATGTTCAAGACCTTGGTGCCGCACCGGGCATGGGCTTTGCAAACATGAGCATCGAAGTGCGGAAGCGCCCGTTTGGCTTGCAGCTAAGCTCCGACTCAGCGCGTCAGATCGCCGAGGTCGCCATTCACAGGCAACGGCTTCCCGAGGACGGCGTCGCCCTGGTGGTAACGCCGAACATTGATCACATCGCGATTATCCGCCGGTCGCCAGCCATGGCGCAAGCTTATCAAAACGCTGCTCGGATTGTTTGCGATGGCTGGCCGGTGCAGATCTATGCGCGTTTATGCGGGGTTCCGGCGGATCGTGTGACGGGATGCGAAATAACGTCCGAACTCATGCGCATGACGCCTTATCCAGCCTGGCAGCGCGTCTTCTTTGTTGTGGACAGCAAGGTCACCGAGGCAGCGGTCACGGGCTGGGCCAAAGACAATGGCATTGTTTCCGCAACCGCAATTCCACCGTTTGGGTTTGAGCGGGATGCCGTTTACTGCAATACGTTGGCACGCGCCATTACGGCGCATGGCACGACGCTGCTGATCATGGCGGTCGGCGCTCCCCGGAGCGAAATTTTCATTGATACGCATCGTGCCGTTCTGCCGGCTTGTTGGGCTTTCTGCGTCGGCCAGGCTGTCAAAATTGAGCTTGGTCTTGTTGAGCGGGCGTCGGCGCGTTGGCAGTCGGTTGGCCTGGAGTGGCTCTGGAGGTTGCGGCAAGAGCCTTCCCGCCTTGCCAAACGTTATGTGAAAGCAGCGTTTGGCGTTGGCTGCGCGGTTATTGAGGATCAAGCTCGCCAACTGCGAAGAAGTCGGTCATGAGGGGCCTTTGCTTCTTGAGGCGAATGCGCCTGATCGGATTGATGCCTCTCATCCTGACCATCTTGGGCGTATCCTCGCGCGGTTGTCATCATGCCGAGGTTTCATGGTCGTGCATGTGACCACAGTAACCAGCTTTTGCGCGGCAGGGTCTGCCAGGAGGGCGTCTGAACGCGGAATGGTGGTCGTTAACGTATCCTAAACGCCTGATTTTTGGGCATCCGGCTATTTCACGGTAACCTGGCAGGATTGAAATTAATGAGCGACACTCTCGCACTTGCGCCTCGGTTGGTGATGCGTGATCTGCTGTTGACGGCAGCCACGCATAAAGGGCGCGTTTTTCTTATCTTTTTCTGCATCATGGCGTTGAGCCTCGCGCTGGCGGTGAATACGCAACCGAACTACAAAGCTCGCTCCAGCCTGCTGGTTTTGATGGGCACTGAGCATACCTTTCGTCCGGCCGCAGGACAGCAACTCTCAGCCGCCGGCAACATTGACGCGGAGCAGGTGCTGCGCACTGAAGCCAGCATCCTGGGCAGCGACGACCTGCACCGGTCGGTAATCCGCGATATTGGGCTGGAAAAACTGTTCCCGAAATTGGTGGAGAAGCCGACCGCCCTGCAGCAATGGCTTACCGACACAAAACAATACGTGACGGACTTTCTTGGCATCACGGAAAAAGCAGACGGCGGGCGCGGCAGTGCCGATGTCATGGCGCGTGCGATTGACTTGTTTGGACGGAATTTGACGATCACCGTCGATAAGAAATCCAGCGTCATTGGGCTGGACTACAGCAACCCGAGCAAAGTGCTTTCGGCGGACGCCTTGCGCCTGCTGGAGTCACGCTACTTCGAGTTTCGCAACAAGCTTTATGGCGATGTGCAGGCACCCATTGTGCAAGTTCAGCAAGACGCCGTGGGAAGCCAGCTTGCCGCGGCCGACGCGGCTTTGCAGTCTTTCAAGAAAGATCATGACATCAGCAATTTTGCTGAGCGGCGGGCCATCCTGCTGAGGCAACAGGGTGATCTTGAGACGGCCCTGGCGAAATCGGAAGGCACGATCGCCGAACAGACCGCCCGTTTAACCCAGTTAAACCAACAACTTGGGGCGGCAAGCGGGAACAGGAAAGGCGCTCCGAACGCAGCCGCTGCCTTGCAGGGCATGGTGCAGACATACCAGCAGCGGCAAGAAGAGGCGCAAACCCGGTATCGCGGTTCACCAGCGGTGGATGAAGCTCGTCGCCAGATGCTGGAGCGGGAGACAGACATCGCGCGGATGCAGGCAACCCAGGCCTATGGCGTGCAGACCGACCGCAACAAGACCGAAGCCGACTTGCGGTCCAGCTTGGCTGGTCATGATGCCATTTCCAGCCAGCTTAACGCGCTTACCAAGCAGGTTGACGCGCTAAACTCGGAAGAGTTGCACCTGCACAACCTTGAGCGGAACCGTGCTATTTTGGAGGACAACTACCGCGCTGTCGCGAAGATACTTGATGAGCGGCAGGTGGTGGAAAGCGTGGAAGCCAACCGGCAGTCATCCGTTCGGGTGGTGCAACCGCCGGTCATACCCGACCTGCCGCAGCCAACCCGCCGGCTGATCCTGCTTGCGGGCCTTGTTGTAAGTTTTCTGCTGTCGCTTGGCTCCATTTTAATGTCGCACTTCTTCCGTGCCATCTATCTGAGGCCAGAGGCGCTGGAGATGGATACTGGGCTGACTGTCCTGGCGTCGGTGCCAGAATTACGGTCCTTGGGTGGGCAGGCAGGCTCAGTCATGGTGGTGCCGGCCTGACACGAGGCTTGGGCAATTGATAAGCTAAGATCAGACGGCAATTCTCCTGATGCGATGCGGCGGCGGTGGTTACCCACCCCGCTGATCAGGGCACTCATCTGAAGTTGTTTCGATCTTTCAAGCGATCCCCAGTAGATAAACCACAGAAGGAGTTGCGGCATCGATCCTCGGTGATGCGGCTCACCTTGGCATCCTTTGTGGCGGTACTGGTTTTTGCCGGTCAACGGGGTCACGGGCGTGCAAAGTTTCGTGGCGTCTAAAAGCCGGGGGTTTTTCTCCCTCTGGATTTTGCCTTGGCTCGTGGCATTCAATTGGGGTGCATGATGTGCGCTGGAATCATCCTGGGCATAGCTCAAGCCGCCGCGGTTGCAGCGCGCGGTCTTTTCCTGAACGTAGTCATTGGTTGGATCGGCCCGGCTTTCAGCAGGCAGTCCTGCCTTATTAGTAATTGCTATCGACAATTGACTTTCACTTTATCAGCGGCTGGTTAACACATGGCGGACTTTACTGATCTTAGCCGGCAGCCGGTGCTGGTTCTTGGAGCCTCAGGATTCATCGGCTCACGAGTTGTCGCAGCCCTTTTGAACAATGCTGCATGGCGTCCAATTCCTGTGGCGCGGCGCTCGACCGGAACGGGATCGATTGTTGCTGACGCAACCGACGCCGACGCCGTGCGCAGCGCCTTGAGTGAAGCCGCCTTTGTGGTCAACTGCATTGCCGGCAACGACCGCACGATGATCCGAACAACAGAGGTGGTGTGCGAGGCAGCCCGTTCGGCGCCTCCCCGTCGCATTGTTCATCTTAGCAGCATGGCGGTTTACGGCGCCGCGACGGGAACGGTACGAGAGGATCAGGGGCCGGTCACCCCTGTCAGTGGCTATGGCCAGGCCAAGCTTGCGTGCGAGCGCCTGATGCGACGGTATGTTGATGGTGGGGGCGATGCCCTGGTGCTGCGACCCACCTGCGTGTTCGGCCCAGGCAGCCCGCAGTGGACTACCCGGATCGGTCGCCTGCTGCAGGCACGGCGGATTGGCGATCTTGGCGTGGCGGGCGACGGCCACTGCAACATGGTTTTCATAGACGATCTTGTGGCGACAATCATTGCGGCGCTGGATGCGCCTGGGGTGTCCGGGCAAGCGTTCAATGTCTCAAACCCGGCTAGTTTGACCTGGAATGAATTCTTTGTGCGTTTTGGTTTGGCTTTGGGCGCCACGCCTGTCCGGCGGATCACGCCTCGCATGCTTAAGATCGAAACCAAGTTGTTGGCGCCGGTGCGCCGGATCGCGGCCAAGGGCCTTGAGCATCCGGCAACAGAGGCTATCACACCGTCGCTTGCTGCCTTGTGGGCGCAGGACATTCGCATTGACAGCAGCGCGGCGGCCAAGGTTCTGGGAATGCCCACAACCTCGGTTGAGCAAATGATCGCTGCTGCCGTCGCCTCTTTGCCTTCAAAGGAGCCTGCCCAATCATGAGCGACCGCCGGACGGTCTTCCTTGCATGCCCTTACGGCCAGGTTGGCGGTGGCATGGGCAGCATCATGGCTTATCTTGCTTCGTTGGAACGAGACCCCTCGGGCCGTTTCGATCTCAAGCGGCTAGAGTCGCGCGGCGGCGGGCATATTGCCCTGTCGCCCCTGTTCCTTGCAGGCGCCATGGGACGAATCCTTGCTGAAGGCATCCGTGGCCGGTTGGCGGTTGTCCACCTGAACCTTGCGGAACGGGGCAGTGTTTATCGCAAGGCCGCGCTGCTCGCGGCGACCAAGCTGGCCGGAGGACGCGTGCTGCTGCATCTGCATGCGGCACAGATTATCCAGTTTCATGGCGCAATGAACGGCGGTGGCAAGCGCCTGGTTCGGTGGATGTTCCGCTCCGCAGATCATGTGGTTGTGCTGGGCGAAATGTGGCGCCGCTGGGTGTCCGATACATTTGATATAAGGCCGAGCAAGATATCTGTCGTTTATAATGGCGTGCCAGCGACGGCGGCGAAGGCTCGCACGGCTCCGGATGATGGGCGTTTTCGCCTGCTGTTTGTCGGCAATCTGCTGGAGCGCAAGGGGGTGGCGGACCTTCTGCGGGCTTTCTCCAGTCCGGCGCTTCAAGAACGGGACATGGAATTGACCATGGCGGGTGGTGGCCCGGTTGATAGCTATCGCGCCATGGCCGCCCAGCTCGGGATCGCTGATCGCGTCACCTTCACCGGGTGGGTCAGCCAGGACGATGCGCGGGCGCTGATGGTGAACGCCGATGCTCTGGTCCTGCCGGCTTATGACGAGGGTTTGCCCCTGGTCATCCTGGAAGCCCTGGCGTCTGGCACGCCGGTCATCTGCACGCCGGTCGGCTCGATTCCAGAGGTGCTAGACCATGGGACCACTGCGCTGTTTGTCGCGCCTGGGGATGAGGCAGGCATAGCGGCGGCGATTGCCACGTTGAAGGATCAACCCGAGCTTGGCCGCGCGCTGTCGGTGCAAGGGGCGGCATTATACCAGCGGTTGTTCACCATGGAGGCATTCGCGCGATCGATAGGCGGGCTGTACGCAATGCTGACGCCGCGGGATGCGAACCGACCACGCTCAATGCTGGAGGCACGTGATGATTCAGGACGCTGACGCCATTGTTCGCGGCGCGGCTTTACGCGCCAATATCTGCATTGTCGGCGGTGGTCCCGCCGGCATCACGCTGGCGCTGGAACTGGCGCGGACTGGCAAGAGCATTCTGCTCATCGAGTCCGGGGATCTGGCGCCAAGCGAGGACGCCCAGGCACTCAACGTCGGAGAGGTCGTTGACGAGGCTTTGCACAGCCCGCCCGACAAGTATCGGCAGCGCTGCCTTGGCGGTGGCACCTCAATCTGGGGGGGGCGCTGCGTGCCATTCGACCCAATCGACTTCGAGGCTCGGCCTTGGATAGATCATTCCGGATGGCCCATTTCCCATGGCGATGTTGAGCATTACTATCCCGCGGCCAATGCGCTGTGCGAAGCAGGGGAGTACGAGTACGATGCCCGGCTGGCCGTTCAGGGTGGCATGCGACCTTTGATCGCCGGCTTTGCACCCAGGCATTTCGACATGAACGGCATTGAGCGGTTCAGTTGCCCGACAAATTTCGGGGACCGCTACCGGCGCAGGCTTGAGGCCGCCACAAACATCCGCGTGGTGGTGCGGGCCACTGTGACACGTCTGCAAGCTTCCAGCGACGGCGCCCGGATAGAAGGGCTTGAGGTCAGCAACCGCCAGGGTGTTGGCTTCAAGGTTTCGGCTGATCAGGTCGTGCTGGCCATGGGCGGGATTGAAATTCCCCGTCTGCTGCTGACGTCGGATGACGTTCATGCCAATGGCATCGGCAATGCGAACGACCTGGTTGGCCGGTTCTACATGTGCCACGTCGCTGGCACTGTCGGCAGCTTGCAGGTGAATGGCCCGGCCGATGCTGTGTGGCACGGCTATGACATAGCTGGCGATGGCACATATTGCCGGCGGCGGATCGCGCTGCGGCCGGAGGAGCAGACACGGTTGGGGCTGGGCAATGTGGTGTTCCGGCTGCATCATCCGCGGATCACAGACCCGAGCCACCGCACCGGGCCGCTATCGGCAATCTTCCTGGCGCAACACTTTATCAGCTATGAGTATGCCAAGCGGCTGGTCAGTGATACTCCGCCAACCGTGCGGACCTGGCTGCGGCATGGGATGAACGCGGCAGCCGATCCATTTTCCACTGCCGGGTTCCTCGCACACTGGCTGCGGCATCGGACACTGGCGGCGCGGAAGTTTCCCTCTATCATCATCCGGCCGCGCACCAATCTGTTCAGCCTGGATTTTCATGCTGAGCAGGAGCCGAACCGCGATAGTCGCATCGGGTTGGCAAACACGCGGGACCGGTTTGGCAACCGGCAAGTGCGGGTTGACTGGCGCTACACGGCGCGCGACGTGGCGAGCGTGGCAACAGCGTTCGACTTGCTGCGCGAAGATATCGCGGCACGAAATACGGGCACGCTGAGCTTGGCGCCGGATGAAGGCAATATCGAGACTGTGGTACGGCGCGACGGGGCATATGGCGGACACCACATAGGCACAGCCAGAATGGGCGCCAGCGCAACATCCGGCGTGGTGGATCGCAACGGCCAGGTATTCGGCGTTAATAACCTGTTTATCGCTGGGAGCGCGGTGTTCCCAACCTCCAGCCAAGCCAATCCGACACTGACAATTGTTGCCACGGCTTTGCGCCTGGCGGACCATATAAGCAGCATTGCTGTTCAGGCGCCGCGCATTCGCATGGCTGACCAACCTGTTACCGTGGAATAACACATGGCCAAAGTCACTGACATGCTGCACCATCTACCTGACATCGTCTGGCAGCATTTGGCCGGCGCGAATGGCGTCGCCATCCTGCTGCTGTGGGGCACGGTATTATTCGCCGGCGTTGTCACTTACATTCGCATGAATCCTGGCACATGGTCTTTGCGGGATTTCATGCACCACTTCCTACCACGTGAAATCTTCTTTCACCCTTCCGCACGAGCGGATTTCTTGTTCTGGTTGTCTCGAAAGATTTTCATTCCACTTCTAGTAGTGCCTTTGGTGGTATCAACTGTTGCAGCCGGACATTTTGCATACTGGATCATGACCCTGGTGTTCGGCGCGCCCGCGCATGCGCCCGCACCGGCGGGACCCATGCTGCTGGTGGCCTTCACGATAACGATGCTTATTGCGTATGATCTTTCTTACTACCTTTATCATCGGCTGCAGCATGGCATCCCCATCCTATGGGAGCTGCACAAAGTGCATCACTCAGCTGAAATCATGGTTGGCGTTACCAAGGACCGGGTTCATCCAATTGACGAGATCATGAACCGCTGGTGGGATGGGCTGATCCCCGGCTTGTGCTATGGCATCTGGCTGTTCTTTGCGTTTGACCCAGTTGAACTGACTTTGTTTGGGCTGAATGTCTACATGCTACGCAACACTATCCTGATGATGGATTTCGTCCGCCATACGCATTTGAAACTATCGTATGGACCCCATCTCAGCGCGATTTTGCTTAGCCCGCACTATCACCAGCTTCACCACAGCGTGGCGAGAAGGCATTGGGACAAGAATTTTGGCTTGACCTTGAGCGTTTGGGATCGTCTGTTTGGAACCTTGGTGGTGCCCGAACCGGATGAAAGTTTTGTCTTTGGCCTGACTGGCGATGAGCGTGAGGAATACCAGTCGCTCTACCGGCTGCACGTCTTGCCGTTGAAAAAGATTGCTTCACGGCTGTGGCTTAAGCCCCCAACGCAGGAAAACGCGCAACCGGAGCAGCACGCGGGGAAAGCGGCGTGATAGACAGAGTGGAAATTGTTCGCGACGCTAAGCGATTTTCTGATATTGGGGAAGCATGGCAGGCGCTTTGGGCGCGGTCAGGCGCTTACATTTTCCAGCATCATGAGTGGGTCTCAGGGTGGTTGACCGGATCTTCCGATCGTAAAGACGTGCGGTTGCACATCGCCGTGGCTTGGGATGGTGATCGCATGGTGGGCCTGATGCCCTGCTCCGTGCATCGGCGGACGGGGCTGCGTGTTCTCACATGGGCTGGGCAGTTGTTCAGTGATTACTGCGATTGCGTGCTTGATCCTGACTATGACAAAACCGCGCTGCTGATGTCGCTGTGGACGAATTTACAGGAGGCTGGCGGGTTTGATCTGGTCAGCCTGCAACAGGTCAGACCGGATGCGCAATGCAGGGCGTTTTTTGACGAGTTGTGCCTTGATGGTCGCCAGCTGCGTCCGGCGGACCGTATGGAACGCTGCATGCGCATTGAGAACCGGTGGCCAAGCGGAGACGCATTCTTTCGATCACTAAACAAAAAAGCGCGCAACAACCATACCCGCGGCAAACGAATTCTGAGTGAACTTGGGGGGGAGGTGGTATTCCGTGTTGTTGAAGGCGGTCAGCCTGCGGCGGCTTTGCTTGATGAGATCCTCCGCTTGAAGGAGATCTGGCTGCAATCGGTCGAACCCACTTCGCCTTTACTTGGGACCGATCGCACATTACTGCGTGCTGTACTGGATGCCGTATGTCAATCACAGCTAACGAAGATATTCTTGCTGGAATGCGGGGGTAAGATTGCTGCCGCATCGATCAATTTTGCTTATCGCAATCGCCTGGAAGCGTATCTCACGAGTTATGACGCAGCGTTCGACCGGGCGTCCCCTGGCACAATCTTGATTGTTGAGTATGCGCAGTGGTCGTTTGACCGGGGCCTGGATCATGTTGACTTCCTTCGTGGCGAGGAAGCGTTCAAGTTTCGTATGGCAAATGCCGAAACCTTGCTGAGCAGCTTTGAAGGCGCGCGAACATTGGTGGGCCACATGGCCATGTCTGGGCACCGCTGGTTGAAACGACGTCGGTCTCGTGGTGA
>CAXTXZ010000074.1:0-11000 GCA_964248015.1 uncultured Rhodopila sp.
CCTCCGGACCTTGAGGCGCCCGACCTGCAATCCTTACTGGCCCCTATAGGTGCCGATGCAGGCCACTGAGCCGCGATCTTCCGATCGTCCCCAGTAACTGCTCCAAGAGAGGAGGCCAATGCGGGCACGTCGTTGCCACCAACTTTGGAAGACGTTACTTGCACCGGGCACTTGGTCAGGACATGACGAAGGCTGCTATCAGGCATGAGGTAATGCAGGCAGGGCACGCTTGCACGCTTGGCCGTGTTATCCCATGGCGACAACACGCTGCCTTGAACAGTGCGCCGGACGCCTCAAGTCCGTCAGGCGGCGTCTTCCAGGATCATGGCGGCGCCTTTTTCGCCGATCATGATCGTTGGCGCGTTGGTGTTGCCGGTTGTCAGGGTTGGCATGACCGAGGCGTCGATCACCCTCAATCCTTGCAGGCCGTGGACGCGCAGACGGCTGTCGACAACGGCGGCTGGTCCGTCGCCCATGCGGCATGTCCCGACAGGGTGATAGATCGTTGTGCCGTAACGGCGGGCGTAGTCCAGCATGCCGTCATCCGTTGTCACATCTGGCCCCGGCAGGGTTTCCACGACGCTGTGCTGGGCGATGGCCGGGGCGGCGAAGATCGCCCTGGTGAAGCGCATGCCAGCGGTCAGCACGCGGATGTCGGCCGGGTCGGACAGGTAGTTGGGCGTGATGACCGGCGCGGCGGCAGGGTCGGCGCTGCGCGCCATGATGGCGCCGCGGCTGTCCGGGCGCACCGGGCAGACCGCGACAGTCATGCCGTCCTGTCGCTCCAGCTCGCCGAACTTGGCGGCATCGTAGCTGGCCGGGGTGAACAGCAGTTGCAGGTCCGGACTGGCTTTCTCCGGCAAGGAGCGACAGAAGACTTGCGCGGTGGTTATGCCGAACGTCAGCGCGCCTCGGCCTTCGGCGGCGAACCGCATCACCTCCCTGGCCAGGCGGACGCCGCGCGCCAGCTTGTTGATCGAGATCGAGCCGCGCACCCGGTGCGAGATGCGGGCGATGTAGTGGTCCTGCAAATTGGCGCCGACGCCGCGCAGGTCGTGCAGCACGGGGATGCCAATGGATTGCAGGTGCTCCGCCGGGCCGACGCCGGAGATTTGCAGCAGGTGCGGCGAGTTGATCGCGCCGCCGCACAGGACGACCTCCTTGCCCGCCCTGGCTTCCACCTCCTGCCCTCGCTGGCGGAAGCTGACGCCCGTGCAACGCTTGCCGGCGAACAGCAGCCTTGAGGCAAGCGCCTCGGTTTCGACCCGCAGGTTGGGCCGTCCTCGGGCTTCCTTCAGGAAGGTCTGGGCGGTCGAGCCGCGCCAGCGGCCCTTGCGGGTCATCTGCGAGTAGCCAACGCCTTCCTGCTGGCGGCCATTGAGGTCCTTGCTGAACTTGTAGCCGGCTTGTTGCGCGGCCTCGATGAAGCGGTGCGTCAGCGGCAGGATGGTGCGGTAGTCCTCGACCTTCAGCGGGCCACCCTTGCCGCGATAGGCCAGGTCGGTGGCCTGCTTGTAATCCTCGGACTTGCGGAAGTAAGGAAGCACGTCGTCGAAGCTCCAGCCTCGGCAGCCCATCTGCGCCCAGTTGTCGAAGTCGGCCGGGTTGCCGCGCACGTACAGCATGCCGTTGATCGAGCTTGAGCCGCCTAGGGTCTTGCCGCGCGGCCAATGGATGCGGCGGCCATTGGTGCCGTCCGTCGCCTCGGCGCTGTAGTTCCAGTTGATCACGGGGTGGTACAGCAGTTTCAGGACGCCGGCGGGTACGTGAATCCAGGGCAGCGTGTCCTTTGGGCCGGCTTCCAGCAGGAGGACGCTTGCGCCTGTTTCGCTGAGGCGGGCGGCAACGACGCAGCCGGCGGACCCGGCGCCTATCACGATAAAGTCCGCTTCGATCATCAGGGCCTCGTTTCAAGGTGCAAGGGGCGTGGGAAGGGGCTGCTCGGCGCGACGTTCTGGCCGTGAAGGGCGCTGCTGGTCACGCCGTAGTCCGGGCGACCTTAAGCTGTGCCGGTTATCTCCTGCCAAAGCGCCCGCGCCTCGCCACGTGGGTCGTTCTCTATGCGGCACGTGCTGTCCAGCGCCAAGGTGGCGCGGCGGCTCATGTCGTAGCGTGGCCAGGGTGGTATCGACGGATGGTCCGGCCGTCCGGTGCGGGCGAACGTCGCCCAAACCGAGGACATCGTATTCGCCAGGGCTTGCGCCTCCGCGCTGCCGCCGGTCGCGTTGGTCAGGTCCAGCGTGTTGAAGGTGAACGGCACGTCCATCGCGTGCGGCGCTTTCAGCCGGCCGCCTAGAACGGGGGTTTCCCAATCAAACGAATACATCCAGACGGGGGCCTGGCCCAGGGCGGCCCGCCTTTGCGCCAGCACCAGGGAGCGTATGCGGAAGTTGCAATCGGTGGTGATCGCGATCAGCCGCTCCGCCGGGTTCATGTCGGGATACAGGCGCATGTAGAGGTCGATGACGCGGCTGGTGTGGTCGCCGGCGATCGCGGCAACGCGCTCCGTCATTTCGTCGTGCGCCAGGGTGCGGTCCCAGACTTTCTCGACAGGGGCGAGGAAGTTCGCGGTTTCGTCCTTCATGTCGCCGATGATCAGCGGGATGCCGGGCTGGGCCTCGGAGGCTACCGGGTCGAAGGGATGCGCCGGGATGAGGTCGCCATCCACCACCGGACCGAAGGGATAGCGGTCGAACAGCGGCGTGGGAGAGGGGCCGAGGGCTTTCAGCGCCGGTTCGATCGCGGCCAGCAGGTCGGCGACGGGGACCGATTGCAGCGCCTCGATCGAAGCGGCGGCGGCGCCGAGGTGCTGGACGACGAGCTGGGTCAACGCTTGTGCCCGTTCCCTAGTGCGCAGGCGCACGACGGCGCCGCTCTGGATGATGGCGCGATGGAACAAGCCGGCCGCTTGCGGCATCGCCAGCAGGACGCTGACTTTGCCGCCGCCGCCGGATTCGCCGAAGATGGTGACATTGTCCGAGTCGCCGCCGAAGGCCGTGATGTTGTCGCGCACCCATTGCAGGGCTGCGACCATGTCCAGCGTGCCGGCATTGCCGGAGTGGCGGTAGGCATCGCCGGCGAACGCCGACAGGTCCAGATGGCCGAAGATGTTCAGGCGCTGGTTGACGGCCACCACGACGACATCGTTGCGGGCGGCGAGGCGGGTGCCGCGCAGGCGGGGGGCGTTGGCGTTGCCGTAGCTGAACGCGCCGCCGTGGAACCAGACCATGACGGGGCGCTTCGCGGCGTCGGTGGCAGGGGTCCAGACGTTGACGGTCAGGCAATCCTCGGTTTCGGGTGACGGGTCTGGCGGACCGGAGAAATCCGCCAGTTCGGGGCGCGGCGTTGGGGCCAGGCCGGCCTGCGGCGCGTGCCCGGTGAAGTCCGTGCAGTAGCGCACGCCTGTCCAGGGCGGCAACGGCTGAGGCGGCAGGAAGCGGTTGACGCCGGCGGTTGATGCGGCATAGGGCACCGTCTTGAACGCCAGGATGCCCTCCACCACCGCGCCTAGAACCTTGCCGGCGGATGTTTCGACGGTGGGCTGCATACACGCCTCCTATTTCCTGTCGCCGCAGCATGCCGAAGGATAGAGGCGAAGGGAATGGGCGGGCACAATGATCATGCCCTTCCGGTTGCCCGGCGCCTTCGCGGTTGCGGATACCGGCGGACGTGCCCGCGGCGTGACTCATGGTCGCCGTGGCAGCCGCCTCCAGCGTTTCAGAAACAGTGTGATCTTTAGCGGCGCTGCAAGGCCAACGGCGCCGTCCTGTTCATGGCCTGAAAAATCGGGCCGCAGGTATGGGTCATGTAATCGAATGCGCCAGCAGGGTATTGAGGTCCAGGCTTGTCGCGTTTGGGATGGTTGCGATAGCCCTCCCTGACCCATCAAAGGTCGCGGCGATCGAGATCACGGCTCCCTGGGGCCGGTCGGTCACGCCGAGATAACCCGGCAGGATCGATGCCGCGCCATTCCAGTCGGGCGCGGCGAGCGCGACCCTGAAATCCAGCGCGGCGCTGGTGTCGAGGACGTCGTTTGTGAAGGCGAGAGCCCCGTTGCCCGCGGCGGGAAGAACACAAACATTGCCGTCAGTTCCGAAGGTTGGAATCCCCGCGTCGCCCAAGGCCCTGAGGAACGACATGCTGGCGCCTGAGGTGGCGGCCGAGACATCAGCCTGACTGACGGTGGCGCCAGCACCTGAAGGCGGAGGGCTGGCAATCCACTGCGCCACCTCCTGGCCGTAGGGCGTCAGGTTGCCCTGCCCATCGCTCAAGGTATCGGCGCCGCCTCCGCTCCAGGTGAACGCAGCAGCGCCAGATGTCCCAGATGCCTGGGGGGATCGCTGGGCTGCGTACAAGACCTGATTGGCATTGGCGTCAGGCGTCGGGCCTTCGGTGGATGGGCCGTATTCACCCAGGATGACCGGCACCTCGCCGCTCGTGCTGGGGATGGTCTGCACCCCTCGGACCATGTCCGCCAAAGTGGAGTCCACGGCTTGCTGGTCCGGGGCATAGTTGGAGCTCCAGCCGTATAAATGCACGTCGCCGATGGTGTTGGACATCTTGGCATAGGCTATCGGGTCGAGGCCATAACTGGTGACGCTCTGGCCGTTGGGATAGGACCCTCCGGGCAGTTCGAGCATGATCGGGTTGTTGTTCCCCATGCTTCTGATGGCAGTGTAGGTTTGTTCCTGCCAAAGCGCCAACCCATCGAGCGGCGGCTCGTTGTCAGTGCCTAGCCAGACATAAGGGTTTGACTTGTAAGCGCTTGCAATTGACGAATACCAGTTCAGCTCGTTGGTCAACTCGGTTCCGGTGAAGGCGACCCCGCGGGCTCCGCCGCTGTCGACGCCGTCGCTGGAGGTATGGTCCTCAAGCTCAACCACAACGCCATGGGACGTCATGGTTTTGATGAACGCCGCGTAGGCGTCTGGCGACGCATAATCGACAACATTCAGCCGGACGAAATTCAGGCCCGGAAAGTCCGCCAGGATCTGGCTCGCATCGCCCACATGCGAGGCATCAACATTGATTCCCTTGGCTGTGAACACAGCGCCGTCGGGGTCAAGGACTTGACCCATATAGGTCTGGAACTGCCCCGTTGCGCCGGGCGTGCTCATGGATGTGGTCCCGCTCATGTATCCTCCAAAGTGGTCGATCGCATCCGCTGTTAGGCTGCGGTTGATGGCACCGGTTGGCTTGGGCGACCGGCATTCCGTCGCCCAGCCTCACTCTGTCCCAGCGCCTGCCCACGCTTCCGTGTTCGTCTTGGCACCTTTGGCCAGCCCTGGTTCACGCGACCAGAGATGCAAGGGGGACTTGCAGAAGTTTTTTAACAATAGTCAATCTGCATCAGCCACACGATGTGTTGCGCCGCGCGACTGGCCGGGCGGCTTTCGCCATTCTCCCAGGCACGCCGTTACCGCGCCCGAAATCGAACTTCGGCAACACGCGCCATGCGGGCGGAAACCTGAAAACCGAGGTTTTCGGGGCATCTTGCGGCAGCGCCTGAGGCAGCGGCCTCCATGGCGAGCATTCTCCTGCCTGGCCTGGCTGAGCCGATCCGCGGTGGCCAAGCCAGGAGGATATCGAGGATTTGAACGGCAGCGCCGTGGCCTGCTTGTTGAACACTGCCTTGAGCAGCCCGGGGCTGGACAGCCACGCGTCGCCCAGGCCGATCAGGTTCAGAGACGCGACGGGGCGGGACATGAAATTCCGTATTGATAAAACCGAGCAAAGCATTGATGGCCAGGTTACAAGGGCGTTCTCCGTCACCCTCGCGCAGAGGCAAGCCGATGATCAAAGAGCCGCAGAAATATCAGGACTTCCAAGACCCGCAGGCGCATCCGCGCTACACCGGCATCACAACCTTTTTTCGCGCGCCTGCCTCGCAACAGGTCAAGGACGTCGACATCGGCATCATTGGCGTGCCGTTCGACGGCGGCGTGACAAACCGTTCCGGAACCCGGCATGGGCCGCGGGCGGTGCGGGAACAGTCAACATTGCTGCGGCGCATCAATGCGGCCACTCGCGTGACGCCTTTCGCCACGGCGCGCGTGCGCGACTTGGGCGATTGCTGGATCGAGCAGCCGTACGAACTGCAAAGCGCCCTGCATGAAATCGAAACGTTCTACCGCTCTGTCACCGGGGCTGGCGCCGTGCCGCTTTCCGTGGGCGGCGATCATTCCATCAGCCTGCCGATCCTGCGCGCGGTCGCCGCGAAGGGGCCGGTCGGGATGGTCCACATCGACGCCCACTGCGACACCGGCGACGACTACATGGGGTCGCGCTTCCACCATGGCGCGCCGTTCCGGCGAGCGGTGGAGGAAGGCCTGCTGGACCCGGCGCGGGTGATCCAGATCGGCATCAGAGGGACGACGAACGACCCAGACATGTGGGGTTTCAGCCAGCGCAGCGGCATGCGCGTGCTGCCGATGGAGGAGTTCGACGACCTTGGATGGCGCCACGCCGCCGAGGAAGCCCGCCGCGTTGCCGGCCGCGGCCCGGTCTACCTTTCGTTCGACATCGACAGCCTTGACCCGAGCCAGGCACCAGGCACCGGCACGCCAGAGGCCGGCGGAATCACCGTCCTTCAGGCGCTGCGGCTGCTGCGGGAGCTGCGCGGCGTGGATTTCGTCGGGGGCGATCTTGTGGAGGTCGCGCCACCCTTTGATGTCGGTAACCTGACATCTTTCAACGGCGCGTCGGCGCTGTTCGAAATACTATGCCTTTTGGTGGAAGCATGGGAGACGCGTCAGGCGCCACGGAAAGACCATGCCCTGTGACGTCCGGTTTGGGTCGTGACTGCCTGGGGGCCGCGACAAACCCCGGGCGAGCGCACGACAGGTTTGCTCAGCAGGGACTTGGCTGGCCATTGCCGCAGGTGACGCTTGATTCGGATGGGACAATGATTGTTGTTCTGGGCGGCGGGTTTTCTTGAAAGCTGAGGCAACCCCCAGAGCAAGCGGAACAAGCGCAACCATAAGCAACTTCCTTATGTAATCACTCCTTTCCAGAGATGGAAACAGCAGTCCGCTTCGGTTGAGCCTAGTACAACTTCATGCACAAACATTTTGTCTACTACAATGTTACGAATTAATGACGGCAATTTGAAGCCGAACGGAGATGGCCATAAGCGGCGATACCGACGATAGTCCGCATGCTCACACGGCTGTGTCAGCATGCCCCGGCGTTGTTCTTGTCCGCGTGGCCAGTCCGGCCAGCAGGGCTGGAATGAACACCAGGCTGCCGAGGAGCGTGCAGGCTAGGCTGATGAGCAGCAGCTTGCCCATGCTGGCCGTTCCCGGATGGGCCGACAGCGCCAGCGAGCCGAAGGCCGTGCCGGTGGTCAAAGCGGAGAACAGGATGGCGCGCGCCGTGGCGCTGCCCAGTGGGTTGCGCTGCCCGGCCCTCCAGTTCATCACAAAGTAGATGTTGAAGGAGACGCCAACCCCCAGCAACAGCGGCAGCGCAATGATGTTGGCGAAATTCAGCGGCAACGGCAGCGCCACCGCCACCAGCAGGGTCAGCAGCGCGGACAGCAGCAGCGGCGCCATGACCAGGGCGACGTCCAGCACGCGCCGCAGCAGGACAAACAGTATCACCGCGATCGCGATGACGGCATAGGTTGCGGCGGAACGGAACGCACTGACAATCGTGTCACTGGTCGCGACGATGGTGACGGCCGAGCCACCCGCGTCAGGCGCCACGGCGGTGACTTGGTGAACGAACTGCCGCAGGCCTTCCGGGGCATGCGATGCCGGTTTGGGATTCACCTGCACGCGCGCCTGGCCGTCCGGCAGCACCCAATCGCGCGCGAAGTCGGGCGGGATCGCGCTGATCGTCACGGGCATGGCGCTCAGGCTCAGGCGCAGGCGGGCAAGCTGATCGGGCAGGAACCGGGTCAGCACATCATTCACCGACATCGCCACGGGGTCCGACGCAATTCCCACCCTGCGCAGATCCTCGGCCACGAGCGCCAGCGGGTGGTCCGATGGCAACTTGGGCAGGGCCGGCTCGATCTGGCCCAGCGCTGCCTTGGCGGCCATGCGGACCTGATCGGCCGTCACCGGCGTGGAGCCGCCACGCGGCGCGAGCGTCGGCGCCAGGATGGTGTTGGCATCGGCGATGACCGCCAGCTTCTGCCGCTGATCGGTTGGCACGAAGCTGTTGATGCTGATCACGTTGGCGACACTCTGCTCCGCCTCAAGCCTTGTCGCCAGGGCATCGGCGGCTTTTGCGTCGGGCGCCAGGACATCGATCGTGTAAGGGTTTGTCACAGGGTTGTTGATCAGGTCGCGCAGCGTGCGCATCGCCTCGGTGTTCGGATTCTTGGTGTCCAACGGGTCTGAGTCGAACTGCAATCGTGGCGAGGCCGCGACCGCGGCGACGGCAAGCAACGCGGCGGCAAGCAGGATCAGGCGGCGGCGGCGGACGATGACGGGGTCGATGCGCGCGGCCCAGGCGAAGCCGACCTCGGCCGCCTCGCCAGGGGGGCGGAAGACCGTGATGGCCGCGGGCAGGAATCCCATGGTGCAGGCAAAGGCAATGATCATGCCGGCGCCGGCGATCAGCCCAAGTTCAGCGACGCCGGAAAAATCCGTCGGCACGAAAGCCAGGAAGCCCGCCGCCGTCGCGAGCGAAGCGATCAGGATTTGCACGCCGACGTGTCGAGCGGTCTCGGTTATCGCCGTCGCGGGTCCGCCTGTGCCGTAGCGGTATTCCCGGTAGCGAACCGAGAACTGGATGGCGAAATCCACCGCGATGCCGACGAACAGGACGCCAAAGCCGACCGAGACAAGGTTCAGCGTGCCGACCGCCACGGCGGCGAACAGCACCGTCAGCATCAGCCCCAGCACCAGCGTCATCAGGATCGGCACGATCAGCCGCCAGGAATGCACCGCTAGGAACAGCCAGAGGGTGATGAGGACGAGGCTGCCGAGCAGGCCCTCGACGGCGCCTTGGGCGACGCTGGCGAACTCCTCGTCGGCCAAGGCGACCTGTCCGGTGATCCTGACATGGGCATCGCCGGATTGGACATAGGGAAGGCCGGCGATCACGTCGCGCATCGCCTTGGTGGCGGCGCCGCCTGGTTGCAGGGAGCCGAAATCCTGCCTGACCTGGGCCAGCACGAACTTGTAAGGGCCGGCCAGGTCGCCCAGGCTGCCGCCGAGAAGCCCCTGCCAGGACAGCGGACGAGGGTGGCCGTCCAGGGCCTCGGCCATCGCCTGATGAAAACCCTTGATCGGTCCCTGATAGGGTGTCAGGTCGGCGTTCGCGTGTGTCACGCCCATGCCAAGCAGCGACAAGGCGGAAAACAAGCCCGGGGCGGACGGATCGGACACGAGCTGACCAAGGAAAGGCTGCGCGTCGATGGTCTGGTCCATCAAGCCGGACAACACCTTAAGCGGCAGGAACAACAGGCCTTCCTGTTCCAGGAACGGATTCGCGTCGGGGCGGCGTACGCTGCGGAAGTGCATGGCGCCGGCTGACAGGCGCTGGGCCAGTTCGGCGGCGGTTGCGTCGGCTTCCTCGGGGATGCGGGCGTCGACGACGGCGACAAGCAGGTCGTGGAATTGGGGGAAGTCGCGGTTCATCTCGACCACGCGTTGCCGCCAGGGCAGGGTGTTGGCGAACATCAGGTCGGTGTCGGTGGTGACGCCCAGGTGCCCGGACGCGAACCAGCCGGCGAAGGCGGCCAGCAGCACGCCGCCAAGAACAAAGCCCAAGGCGTTGCGCCGGCTGAGATCGACAAGGCCGACGAGGAGGCGAATCAGCATCTATCAACGAAGTCCCGACAACAGGCGGCTCCTGTAGTCGCTCCGGCCCATGTTGGTCCATGGCCTTGATCTTGGGACAATCAGCCATGGGCCTTTCGCCCGGTGCGTTTGGTGCTTTGGACGCACGCCAGATAGCATGACTGCTTGCAGTCGGAGGCACCAATGTCAAACAAGGAATTTTTTCCTGTGCGTGGTCGCCGCGATCAATGCAGGCGACGTCGAGCACGTTGCCGAATGGTTTGCTGAAGATTTCAAGTTGCATGAACCGGGTGTGAGGCTTCTCACTGGCCACGAGGGCGCTCGGCTCATGCCACACCACTTGAGGACTACCTTAGGGCCTGAAACACGACTTGAAGTTTTGGACATGATTGAGGAAGGCGATCATGTCGCCGTGTGCTGGCAGCTTTCCGGCATCAAGGACGGCCAGCCGGCATGTGCCCTGCATTGCGATCTATCGCTTTGCCAATGGAAGGATTGCCGAGGACTGGGGCATCGCCTCCTCCAAGGGACAGCCTTGGCCGTAAGAGCCGGAACGCTCCGTGGTTTGGCGCCTTCGCTTGGTAGCACCTGGACAACGCATGCCTTCCGCACAGGAACAGGCTCGAACAGCGGGACGGGTGAGTCCTCTGCTGCCACGAAGGCATTGATCAAACATGGGCTTGAGCCGGCGGATGCGGGCTTGTATAGCCGGCAGCTTGCGCGGCCGGTCGGGATCGGCGGCGTCAGCAAGGAAGCAGACCATGAAGCCGGGCATTCACCCTGAGTACCACGAGATCAACATCGTCATGACCGATGGATCACAGTTCAAGACGCGGTCCTGCATGGGCAAGGAGGGTGATACGCTGCGGCTGGATATCGATCCGAAATCCCACCCGGCCTGGACGGGCGTGCAACGCATGATGGACACTGGCGGGCAGGTCGCCAAGTTCAACAAGAAGTTCGCTGGGCTTGGGATGAAGAAGTAATGCCTTGACGCGGTGCGTCGAACAACGGATGCAGCCGTTTTTTGCCGCTGAAGCCTCTTGAATGGCGAGGTCGAATTGCTAAATCGTCGCCTGTCGGAAATGCCCTGAAGGGGTTTCCGGGACGGCAGAGACAGGATTTGCCCGATTTGGGAAGTCCATAACATCGACCTTGCTTTCAGGAGGTTTGTAATGACGACCGTAGATTTCGCTCCGCTTTTCCGCACCGCCATCGGCTTTGACCGGCTGGCTCGGCTTGTGG
>CAXTXZ010000075.1:0-459 GCA_964248015.1 uncultured Rhodopila sp.
GTGGAGGATGCCGTGGCGGTCCAGGCAGCCTGGGCGTGAATGGACTGGCTCGATCCTGAACCCACTCGGCTATGACCCAAGGCAGCTCACCGAAGGGCCGAAAGCTCCGGAGGCGTGGATCTGCCCAGAAAGCAATGGGCCATGGTTGTGGCCGCCACGACCAACGAGAATCTGGGAGCCTCCGCGCCATTCAGGATCATAACCCTCTTCGCGGTTTACCCACCTTGTCATGCATGCTTTCGCGTTGATCGCGTCCTTCCAAGCGATTGGCGTCGAGACGCATCAGGCGCCGGCCATGAACATGGACGCCTCATTACCAGCCAAAGACGGCAGGACACGAGATTGAATGGCAAACTCCGACACCCTCTCGCGGCGCCCCCTGGGCGCCGCCGCCCCGCCCCCCACGCGTATAGGCATTTTAAATACGGGGGTCGGGAATTCAGCATTGGCGGCGGTGGG
>CAXTXZ010000075.1:469-10807 GCA_964248015.1 uncultured Rhodopila sp.
CCCCCCCCCCCCCCCGCCGCCCCCCGGGGCCCCCCGCCGAGCAGCGCGCCACGCGTATCGTCTTTTTCATCACGGGCTTCGGGAATTCAGCATGGGCGGCGCTGGTGCCTTTCGCCAAGGCCCGTGCCGGTGTCAGCGACGGCGCGCTTGGGCTGCTTCTGCTGTGCCTGGGCATCGGCTCGATCGTCGCGATGCCGCTCTCTGGCGCTTTCGTGGCCAGGTTCGGCTGCCGTCGCGTCATGGTCGCCGCCGCCCTCGTCATTGCCACGGCATTGCCCTTCCTTGCCGCCTTTTCGACGTTCCCGTTGCTCGTGCCGACGTTGATGATGTTCGGCGCGGGCATTGGCGCCATCGATGTCGCGATGAACATCCAGGCCATCATCGTGGAGCGAGCCAGCGGACGCTCGATGATGTCAGGCTTCCATGGCCTGTTCAGCTTCGGCGGCATCGCCGGCGCCGGTGGAATGGCGGCCTTGCTGGGTTCCGGCGCCTCACCCCTGGCGGCGGCCTCGTGCGTGTCGCTTGGCGTTCTCGTGGCGCTGTCCGTCTCGGTCAAGCATTCCCTGCCCTATGGGGCCAACAAGGGGCCGGCGTTCGCGATGCCGCATGGGATCGTGCTGTTCATCGGCATGCTGTGCTTCGTGCTGTTCCTGGCCGAGGGCGCGGTGCTTGACTGGAGCGCTGTTTTCCTGACCTCCGTTCGGCACATGGCCGCCTCTTACGCCGGCCTCGGCTATGCTGCCTTCGCCACGACGATGACGATCTGCCGGCTTGCCGGCGATCGCATCGTGGATCGCCTGGGCCAACAGAGGGTGGTCCTGATCGGCGGCCTGTGCGCCGCGCTTGGCTTCGTTGTCGCGACCACGGCGCCGTTGTGGCAGGTGGCGCTGCTGGGCTACGCCCTGGTCGGCGTCGGCTGCGCGAACATCGTCCCGAGCTTGTTCAGCGCGGTCGGGCGGCAGGGCGTCATGCCCCAGAACGTCGCGGTCCCGGCCATCGCCACCCTGGGCTATGCCGGCATTCTCGCAGGGCCCGCGGGCATCGGCCTCATCGCGCACCTGACAAGCCTTCCAACCGCCTTCCTGATCCTGGCCGCGATGCTGCTCGCCGTGTCCCTGAGCAGCCGAATCCTCTGACGCTTGGCGCCAAGGCTTGCGATGGCCACAGCCTCCGGCGGGCGAGACGTTCGTGCGACGGAAGCGCGTGACCGCCGCCGCAGCAGCCGCCAGGACCGGTCGCCACCAACGGCCCCGGCTTGGGCCAGCGGCCGTTGACCCGGTTACCGATCAACGGCTGCTGGCATCTTGATTTGGCGCGTAGCCACGCCAACCCCACGCGCATACCAGTCGGTCCTTCGGACCACCGGTATCACAAGCGGGATGGCATCAAGTTAAGGCTATCCCTCCCTGCGTTCCTTGAAGGCGCGATCCACGCCTGAGGTTGGGTCAACCTCAGGCGACCGCGCCTCAGCGTCGTTGCGGCAGCGCCAGCAGCAAGCCGCACCCCAGCGCGCAGGCCGCGCCGATCATGTAGCTGAGGCGGTATCCCCCCAGCGCGGTGACCGCCAGGCCGAAGACCGGCGGGATGGCCATGCCGCCGGCGAACAAGATGGCGGTGCCGAGGCCGGTCGCCTCTGTCCGGCGCGCGCCGCCCAGGGCGGCGTATTCGGCGTAGGCGACGCCGGTGTAGCCTCCGGCGGTGCATCCGGCGAGCAAGGCGTTCGCCATCACCGCCCAGGCCGGCCAGCCGGGGGCGTAGAGGCTGGTGACCAAGGTGGCGAGAGCCATGCCGGCGCCATGCGCGGCCAGGGTGCGCGCCGGCGTCAGGAAGCGGTCGGCGATCCAGCCCCAGACCGGGCGGCTGACCGATCCGGCGATCTGGTAGGCCGCCAGCATCCGCCCAGCCTGCACGAGGTCCAGGCCCACGACCGTGGTCAACTGCACCGTCATGAACGCCACAAGGCAGAGGGCGAGGCCGGCGTAAAGGAAGGCGGCCACCGACAGGCGGCGAAAGCGCTGGTCCGCCAGCAGGGCGAAGGGTTGCAGCAGGGCGCGGCCGAAGGCGCCGTGGTTCGGCTCGCGGCCGATGTCCCAGCGCGCGCGGGGAAACTCCATCAGCACGACCAGCAGCAGGACCGGGCCGAGTTCCGCCAGCAGGGCGGCGCGCCATCCGACCGCCAGCGCCAGGGGCGGCAGGATCAGCGCGGCGAGCACGCCGCCAAGGGGGACGCCGATCTGGCGCAGCGACATGACCAGGTTGAAGACGGGCTTGGGCGTCTGCGGCACCAGCAGGTGCGTGCTCGCCGGGGCCGCCGCGCCGTAGCCGATCCCGAGGACGACCGCGGCGAGCGCAAGCCCGGTGACGCCGTGGCCGAGAGCCGCCATCGCCAGCATGCCGGCGGCGGCGAGCAACACCGCCTGGGTGGCGCGGACGCCGCCATACCTGCGCACCAGTCCGGGCGCGACCAGGGCCGACAGCACGCCGACGCCATAGGCCGTCGCGACGAAGCCGCCGACCAGCGCGCCGTTGACGCGCAGGTCCCGCGCGACCGCCGGGGCGACGGCGGGCACCGAATACAGCGCCATGGTGGCCAGCGTCTGCACGGCCAGGGTGGCGAGCAGCGGCCAGATCGGCATGGACCGAAGCAGGCCGGCGGTGGTCTGGGTGCTCAAGCGTGTCCCCTGGTCGTCATGGGCGCGGAGTCTGGCGCCGGCTCGGCGCTCCGTCGATGACGGAAGCGGCTACGTGGGCGGCTTCGGGAGCGGGATGGCGCAAACGCCAGCGATCGCGTCACCGGCCTCGACGGCTGCGAGCGTCGCCTCGTCCACGTCCGTGCGGAAGGTGGCGTGGAAACGGTTGACCATGTTGCTCAGCCCGACGGTCAGGGTGATGTCCATGATCTGCGGCACGGAGAAATGCGCGGCCAGCGCGCCGTAGGTGGCGTCGTCGATCGGCTCCAGCCGGGTCGATTTCTGGGCATAGCGGACGATCGCCGCCTGCGCGGGATCGTATACGCCGTCCGGCAACGGGTCGTCGTTCAGGCGCCGCATCTGGTCTTCCGTCAGCCCAAGGCTCCGACCGAGCACTGTGTGGGTGGGGATTCAGTAGTAGCAGTTGTTGACGACGGTCGCGGTCAGGTAGGCGAGTTCGCCGTGTTTCGGCTCCAGCGTCGTGGCGCCTCGGTAGACTGTGTTGGCGAGGGCGGAGAAGGCGCGTCCCGCCTCCGGCCGGTTGGCCATGGCGCGGTAGATGTTGACCAGCCGCCCGCGTGCCTGCGCGGCTTCCCGCAGGTACGCCCTTGCTTCGGCCGGCGTCGCGGGATCGTCTTCGTGAAGGATGGGGATGCGTGCCATTGCGGTTGCCTGCCTTGCCAGGGTGGGACGATAGAGCGGGATCGCGCGCCGGGGCAACCGCCGGGGCATGGAATGTGTCTATTGAGCCACAGCAAAGACCATGCGGGCAAAAAATGCTGCAACGCAGCAATTAGCGCTTGCGGGCTTCGTCCACACAACCCATTATGGATCTCGCAGTCGCGCTTAGGCGCACTGCTTCTTGGACGTTTCCTCCCTAAACTTCGGCGGTGCCACAAGCACCGCCGTCTTTTTTTGCGTCCGGGTTTACGTGACCAACCAGCGCAACAGGGAATCCAGGCGGATGCGCCCCTCCTTCGTCGCCATCAGCCGGTCAGGGGTCATCAGCAGGTAGCCTTCCTCGACCGCCCGCGCCAGAACCTCGGGATCGACCGAGCCAATGACGGTGTGGCCCGTGCGTGCCTGGAAGCGGGCGAGGCCGATCCCTTCCGTGAGCCGCAGTCCCATCAGCAGAGCCTCCCGCGCGCGTTCGTCGGGCGCCACCGGCTCATTCGCGGTCAGCCCATGGCCGTGCTGCTCCACCCGCTCCGCCCACGGCTCCGGCGCCCGATGGCGGCGGGTTGCCAACAACGCGCCGTCCACCGTCACGCGGCCATGCGCCCCTGGCCCGATGCCGGCGTAATCCAGGTACCGCCAGTAGGCGAGGTTGTGGCGGCTTTCCTGGCCCGGGCTTGCGTAATTGGAGATCTCGTAGGCGCGCAGCCCCACGCGGGCGCATTCCGCCTCGGTTGCCTCGTACAGCGCCGCCGCGGTGTCATCATCCGGCAAGACGATCTTGCCATGGCGGTGCAGCGCCTCGAACGGCGTCGCCGGCTCGATCGTCAACTGGTAGAGCGACAGGTGATCCGAGGCGATCGCCAGCGCGGCCCGCAGCTCTGCCTGCCAGGCCGCCACGTCCTGGCCGGGCCGGGCATAGATCAGGTCGAACGACACGCGGGGGAACAGCCGGCGCGCCAGCGCCAGGGCGGCCACGGCGTCGCCGGCGGAGTGCTGCCGGCCCAGCACGCGCAACGCCCTGTCGTCCAGGCTTTGGATGCCGACCGACACCCGGTTGACGCCGGCCGCCCGGAAATCCGCCAGCCGAGCGGCCTCAATGCTTGTGGGGTTGGCCTCGAGGGTGATTTCGAGGTCGTTGGCCGCGTCGAAAAAAACCGCCGCGTCGTCCAGCAGCGCGCCCACCGTCGCGGGGTCCATCAGGCTGGGGGTGCCGCCGCCGAAGAAAACCGAGGTCAGCCGCCGGCGGCCCAGGCGAGCCGCCTCGGTTGCCAGTTCCCGCCGCAGGGCGGCGCGGAAGCGTGGCTGGTCGATGCGTCCGCGCACGTGGGAGTTGAAGTCGCAGTACGGGCACTTGGACAGGCAGAACGGCCAGTGGATGTAGAGCGCCAGGTCATCGGCCACGGTTCAAAGCCGCAGCGCGGGCGGAATGCGCATGTTCAGCCGGTTGGGCACCGACCACGTTTCCCTGACCTGGCGCACCACCGTGAAGCCGGCCCGCAGGTAGTTCGGCAAGGCGCGCGGATGATCAGCCGTGCAGGTGTTGACGGTCATGCCGCGGGCGCCGAAGCGCCAGGCCTCGTCAACCGCGCGGCGCAGGAAGGCGTGGCCAGCCCCGTTGCCGATCATGTTCGGCATCAGGCCGAAGTAGCTCAGGTTCACGTCCGGCCAGGGACGCCGGTCCAGCTCGAAGAAGCCGGCAGGCTCCCCGTTGCCGTACAGGGTATGGATCGACACCGCCTTGTCGCGCAGCAGGGCCGCCAGTTCCTCGTCCGGCGTGGCGCGGCGCAGCCACCAGAGGTAATCCGCCCCGACGGTGTTATACAGGTAACGATAAAACGAGACCGAGGGGGTTTGCGCGCGGACGACTTGCAGCCCTGGCGCCAGTCCGGGCGCGGCGCCTTGTGGCGGCCTGTCCATCCGCAGGAATGTCACCGTGACTCCGACCCGCGTGACCGGCCCCATCTTCCCATCCTTTAATCAGGCTTCACCTTAACCTCCCGCGTGAATTGTGGCCACTGCATGATCCGGCCAGGAGGCCTGGAACAGCCTGGCAGCGTGATCGCGATTATGTGATTAACAAACGCCATTGTCGGCAGCCCGAACAATACCGTGTTAAGGCATGTTTGTCGGGTGGTTGCTCCACGTCAGGCAATTCCGGCGTCGTTCAAGCCTTGGTTGTTTTGCCTGCCGCAGTCTCGGCACGGGGAGGGTAAAGCCATGAGAGCTGAAAGCAAGCCAGCAGAGCCGCTTTTTGTCAGTGTCTTTGAAATTGAGCGCGGACTGTTCCACGCCACCTATCGCAGCACCGAAAACACGGCTGCCGTTCGGCGGCTGCCGCCGTACCAGGTCGGTTCCTGCATCGCCGACGCCAAGGCGCGCATCGCGCTGAGCGCCCAGGCGTCAGGATACGAAACGATCATATGGGATGATTCCGAATCATCATTGGACGGCATGCCCGCCGATGGGGCCGCGCCAATGGGACAAAGGCCCTCATGACAAGCAGGGACTGATGCGAGTGGAATACCGCCGCCGATGGGCAATCGATCCGGGCCTCGCCAACCCGAGCCACTTCGGCAGGCAACTCCTTGAGGAGCTTCAGCGCCCGGTCCCGCCGCCGAACGCGTTGAACGTGATCAGCGTGTACGTGTCCTTCACCCCCGGCAGCGTTTGCAGCCGGTTGGTGACGAACAGCCCGATGTCCTGGTCCGCCTCCAGGTAAAACTTCCCTAGCAGGTCATATTGCCCTGAGGTTGAGTACAGTTCGGACATTTCCGGGATGGTGTCCGCCGCCTCGCGCGCCACGCGGTATGCCTGGCCCATCTCACACTTGATCTGAACGAATATGGCCCGCATGGCTCGCCTCCGGTTAGGGGCCCAACTTAACCCGGCCAGGGGCGATCACGAAGCCCTGGGACATAATTCCACGGCCAAGCGCCTGGACATAAGCACGGGTGCTCATCTTGACAGCTCTCGTTGGCTCCCCTGCTTCCGGCCGGCGCTTGGGGCGGTCCGAAAACCTGCCGGACCGGACGTGACGCCGCCTGAGGGCTCGCCTATCGTCCTGTCCGGCCACGGCGACCCTGTCATGCACTGGCCGGTTCGGGAGGAACATGGAGATGGAACTGGTCCAGGTAAGCGCGCGCATCACCGCGCGGCATGGCGGCCGAATCCTGGCCGACGCCCTCGTTGCCCAGGGCATCGACCATGTGTTCGAGGTTCCGGGCGAAAGCTTCCTCGACACGCTGGACGGCCTGTATGACCAGCGCCAGAGGCTGAAGCTGGTGACCTGCCGGTTCGAGGCAGGGGCGGTCAACATGGCCGACGCCTACGGCAAGCTGACCGGACGCCCGGCCGCGGCCATGGTGACGCGCGGCCCAGGCGCCTGCCATGGCGCGATCGGCGTCCATGTCGCCTACCAGGACAGCACGCCCCTGCTGCTGTTCGTCGGCCAGATCCCGCACGAGGACACCGGACGCGACGCCTTCCAGGAAGTGGACTACCGCCAAATGTTCGCGCCCCTGGCGAAATGGGTCACCCAGATCGACCACGCCAAGCGCATCCCGGAGGTCGTCGCCCACGCCGTCGATGTCGCCACCAGCGGCCGGCCGGGGCCCGTGGTGATCGCGCTGTCCGAGGAGATGCAGAAAGAAAGGTTGCAGATCCCGAACATATGGCGCGCCGCCGTCAGCGTCGCCTTTCCTGACCCGGAGGCAATGCTGCGCATGCGCCGCATGCTGGCGAAGGCGCGGAAGCCCATCGCCGTTGTCGGCGGCTCCTGCTGGACCGCCGAGGGCCGAGCGGCGCTGCGCCGGTTCCTGACCGCCAACAACCTGCCGGTCACCGTCGGCTTCCGGCGGCAGGCGCATTACGACGGGACGCAGGGCAACTTCGCCGGCGACCTTGGAGTCGGCTCCGATCCGGGGCTGGTCGGCAAGCTGAAGGAGGCGGACCTGATCCTGGCGATCGGCAGCCGCCTGGGCGACGCGGTGACGCAAGGCTACACGCTGCTGGACATGGCCGGCGGCGTGCCCATCATCCAGGCGCTTCCCGACGGCGCCGAGATCGGCCGCGTGTTCCGCGCCGCGCTGGGCATCGTTTCGGACCTGAACGCGTTCGCCGTCGCCGCCGCCGGCCTGGAGCCTGTGAAGCCGGCCTGGAACAAGTGGACGCAAGAGCTGCGGTCGCTGCGGGAAGCCCAGCGCGCCGTGCCCAACTACGAGGGCGCGCTGAACCTCGGCGCCGTCATGCGCGAACTGGAAGCCCTGCTGGCGCCTGACGCCATCGTCACCACCGACGCCGGCAACTTCGCGGGCTGGGCCACGCGCTTCCTCAATTTCTCGGAGGGCCAGCGCTACATCGGCCCGACCAACGGCGCGATGGGCTACAGCGTGCCCGCCGCGGTCGGCGCCAAGATCGCCTTCCCGGACCGCATGGTCGTCAGCATGGTCGGCGACGGCGGCTTCATGATGACCGGGCAGGAAATCGCCACCGCCTTCCACCATGGCGTCGCCCCGATCGTCCTGGTCTTCAACAACCAGATGTTCGGCACCATCCGGATGCACCAGGAGCGCGCCTATCCCTGGCGGGTTTCGGGGACCGCGCTGACCAACCCGGATTTCGCCAAGTACATCGAAGCCTTCGGCGGCCACGGCGAGGTCGTGAGCGCGACAGCGGCGTTCACGCCCGCTTGGCGGCGCGCCGTGGAAAGCGGCAAGCCGGCGCTGATCGAGCTTCGCATGAACCCCGACCAGATCACCACGCGCGCCACGATCGCCGACCTGCGCGCCGGCAAGGCGCCTCCCAAGGGCGCTGGCAAGCCGAGGCGCGCCGAACCGCCGGCGCACCGCGCGTCCAAGCCCGCCGCCGAACGCGGCAAGCCGCGCGCAGGATGATGCGCGGGCCTGCTGAACCAACAGGGCAAGTCAGAGCGGCGTTTCAATCACGCGAACGGACCGAAAGCCCTTGGGTCGCTGCCGGAGGCGATCATGCCTGCGCCTTGCGGCCCTTTGACGACCGGTCTTCCGGTTTCAGGCCAAGTCCGCTTTGCAGCGCCAGGTTGGAGCGCAGCTTGGCGTAAACGGCCGCAACCATCGGGTAATCCGGCGGCAAGTCCCATTTCGCGCGGTACTCCTCGGGCGACAGCGCATGGACGGTCAGAAGGTGCCGCTTGAGCATCTTCATGCTGAGCCCGCAGTCCAGGCAAACAAGATGGTCATCGAACACCGTCTGCCCAATGGCGGGATGCGCGGGCACGCCCGGCGCGTCGCCTGGCGACTGCTTGTCGTGGTGGTGGCGATGATCATGGCCGTGATGCGGGTGATCGTCGTTGCCGGCGCCGGGCTGGCCTTGCGCTAATTCCGCAAGCGCACCATATACACTCCGGATCATTCCGGGAACTGAATCAGTTGCCACATCATTATGGCCAACATGCGCACCGACGATGCGGGCGGCAAGGGACAGGATGTGCCGGCGAGAATTTGTCATGCAGTCAGGGCTTTCAGCATAAACGAACCTTTGACGTTTTTTTCACGTTGTATTAGCATTTCGGTAACGTCAATATCGTTCAGAGCCCGAACAGTTCTGAATAGCAACGCGGACGGAGCAATCATGAGCGATGAGATCTTCGCGGAAGCCTATGCCCGGCTTCGCGGGCGGCACTCGGGGAAGGAGTGGTTCAGCCTGACGCCACAAGACATCACCAAGGCGATCTACAGCGAGATCCGCGCGATTGACCGGGAGCGTTTCAAGGCGGCGTCCGGCTCCGTGGCGGCAATCCCCCTCGCCGCCGAATAAGCGCGCCTGGCTTGCGCCTGGCCGATGCGGCGTTGGCGGCCAGCCAGCTTGGCCCTGGGCTGAGCAAAGTGGGAACTTTCGAGGAGAGCCAGGCGTTGTGCCGGCTTGATGAACCCGTCTAACTCCGGTGCCTGCATGGCCGTGTCTTCCCTTGTCGCGACCTCTCCGGCCGACACAACGCCGCCCCTGATGCCCCCCGAGGCCCGGCCTGCGCCCTCTGGCGCGCAGGCTTCCCCGAACGGGGTCAACATTTACCATTTGCATCCATTGGTTGCCGGTCCGCTGACGGCGTGGCCCGACGTCTTCGCTCGAATCGCCGCGATGGGCTTCAGCCATGCCTGCCTGGCGCCGCCGTTCGAGCCGGGCGGCAGCGGCGACATATTCGTTCATGCGACGTTTGACCGGCTCCATCCGGCGCTGGGCTTTCCCGGCCCGGCCGAGGAAGGGATCAGGCTGGCGACGGAGTTGGCGGCCCGCGCCGGCTTGCGCCTGATGCTGGACATCGCGCCCGGCCAGATCGCGGTCGACTCGCCGTTGCGGCACGGCCAGCCTGGCTGGTTCAGCCAGCCGGCCGCCGCCATGACGCCCGATCCCCGGCGCAAGCCCGGCCGCCTGGATGTGGCCGTGCCGCGCTTCGACACGATCGACGGGATCGAGGCTGTTTCCGACTGGTGGATCGACCTGCTGGGCAACCTGGCCAAGCAAGGCGTTGACGGCTTTCGCTGCCTGTCGCTTGACGTGACGCCAGCCTCGTTCTGGCGCCGGCTGACGCGGGCGTTGCCCGAGAGCCTGTTCCTGGCATGGACGCCGGGCGTTGGGCGCGAGCGGCTGCGGGAGTTCGCCAACGCCGGCTTCGACCTGACGTGCGCCTCCGCCAGAGGGTGGGACGGCCCCCTGTCCTGGTTCCTTGAGGAACAAGCCGCCCTGCGCGACGTCGCGCCCGCCCTGGGCAGCCCGGCAGGGTCGTTAGGCGATCGGCTGGCGCAGCGCCTGCCGCCCGATGCCGACTTGCCGGCGCATTACCGGCTGGCGCTTGGCGTCGCCGCCTCGACCGGCGCCGGCCTGTTCCTGCCGATGGGCTTCGAGTTCGTCACCCGGCGCAAGCTTGATCCCGCGCGGGCAACGGCCGCGGACCTTGACGCCCCGCGCGGCGAGATGCCGGCGGACCTGACGGATG
>CAXTXZ010000076.1:0-10732 GCA_964248015.1 uncultured Rhodopila sp.
CCGCCGTGTTGCGAAACGTGCACGGCCATCCCGTGCTCCGGACCATTCCCATTGTTCTCATGAGTTCAATGCCTGAGGCAACAGTGGAGGAGCGATGCTCGGGTTATGCCAGCTTCCTGCGCAAGCCGTTCAGGATCAGGGAAGTCACAGCCTTGGCGCTGAGACTGCTTCCCAAGGCAGTTGATCCGATATAGCAAATCGCCGGAGGGCCGAAACAGCCCGAGGCGTGAATTTGCTTAGAAAGCAACAAACTACAGCGCATCGCAGTTCCAACTGGACTGCGATGCACTGTGGAACAGTAAGGCAACTTGTCGAGACGGCGCCAATCCAGCAGGCCCACGCATTTTGCGCATGTGTCGCAAAAGCCGCCGGTGGTCAATCCATCACCGCCGCGTGCTCGGTGTCGCCGCCAGCTTTCTTCTTGGCCCCACGCATCAGCAGCAGCAAGGGCAGCATGGGCAGCGTCAACAGCATCATCAGCACCCAATCGTTGTTGTAGGCGATGATGTCCGCCTGCCGGGTCAGGAGCCCATCCAGCATCTGCGCGCCCTGCGACGTCACCGGCGAAAGGGCGGAAGCCGCGCCCTGGAAAGCCCGGTTCAACGGGGTGACGAAGCCCGACAGCACCGAGTGCTCGACCTGGCCGTTCCGCGTGATCATCGCGCCGGTCACCGAGATCCCGATGGCGCTGCCCACGTTGCGCGTCAGGCTGATCAATCCGGTGCCTTCGGTCCGCAGCGCCGGATCAAGGGTGGCGAAGGCGATCACCTGGAGCGGAATGAACACGAACCCCAGGCCGAAGCCTTGCAGCACGGTGTTGAGCACCATTGTCGTGATCGAGACATCGGGCGTCCATTCGGTCATGCGGTACAAGCTGTACGCCAGCACGACAATGCCGAACGCCATGAGGACGCGAGGGTCGATCCTGTTGGAAACGCGGCCGGCGATCATCATCGCCGCCATGGTGCCAATGCCGCGCGGCGCCATGATCAGCCCCGCCGCCTCCACCGGGTAGCCACCCAGGGTTTGCAGCCAGGGCGCCAGCAGCGCCGACACGGCCAGCAGGACCATGCCCACGGCGAACATCATCACAAGTCCGGCGGACAGGTTCCTGTCCTTGAAGATGGCAGGCGTGATGAAGGGTTTTTCCGCCGTGAGCATGTGGACGACGAACAGGTAGAAGCCCAATCCCGCCAGGACCGTCTCGACGATGATCTCGGTCGAGCCGAACCAGTCCTGGGTTTCGCCCCGGTCCAGCATCAACTGCAAGCCGGCCAGCCCCATGGCGAACACGCCGAAGCCGAACCAGTCGAACTTCATGCCGCCGCGAGGCGATGATTTCGGCAGGCAGATCCACATTCCGGCAGTGGCCAGCGCGCCGAACGGCAGGTTGACGAAGAAGACCCATCGCCAGTTGTAAAGCTCGGTCAGGTAGCCGCCCAGGGTCGGGCCGAGGATCGGCCCCACCATGACGCCCATGCCCCACAGCGCCATCGCCGAGCCACGCTTTTCCGGCGGGTAGATGTTGAGCATGGTGGCCTGGGACAAGGGCACCAGGGCCGCGCCGAAGACGCCTTGCAGCAGGCGGAAGACGACCATCTGGACCAGTGACTCGGCGACGCCGCACAGCATGGACGCGACCGTGAAGCCGATGATCGACACCAGGTAAAGCCGCTTCAGGCCGAAGCGCGCGGACAGCCAGCCGACCGGCGCGGTCATGATGGCCGCGGCCGTGATGTACGAGGTCAGCACCCAGGTGATCTGGTCGTAGCTCGCGGACAGGCTGCCTTGCATGTAGGGCAGCGCGACGTTGGCGATGGTCGAATCCAGCGCCTGCATCAAGGTCGCCATCATCGCGCAGACCGTTATGATCCCGCGATGCGGAACCGGCTCGAACGCCTGGCTTGGCATTGCGCGGCGCCTTTAGAAGAGGTCGCCCAGGGCGCGGACATGTCCGCTGTCGATATTGACATAGGCGCTCATGCCCGCGCGCAGCGGCGGGTCGCCGGGTTGCAGGTCAACCAGCACCCGGACCGGGATGCGCTGCACCACCTTGACCCAGTTGCCCGAGGAGTTCTGCGCCGGCAGCAGCGAGAAGTTCTGGTCGGTCGCGGGCGCCACGCTCTGCACCGTGCCGTTCCAGGCGCGGCCCGGATAGATGTCGAACGTGACCGCCACGCGGTCGCCGTTCTTCACAAAGGTCAACTGGGTCTCCTTTGGCTGCGCCTCGACCCAAACATGCTCGGTGGAGACAAGGCCGAACGCCGCCGTGCTGGCGCCCAGGAACATGCCCGGCTGCAGCTTGTTCACCTGCGTGACGATCCCGGCGAACGGCGCCCGCACAACCGCGTGGTCCCTTTGCCTCTCGGCTTCGGCTAGCCGCGCCTGGGCCTGCTTGAAGGCCGGCGTGTCCTCGACGGCAATGGCGGGATTGTTGTCGAGCTTGGCCAGCAGCGCCCGCGCCTGGCTTTGGGCGGCGCTGACCGCCTGCTGGTCGGCCGCCAGCTTGTAGCGGGAGTCGTCGGTTTCCTGCTGCGTGACGGCGCGCTGCTTCACCAGCGACGCGTAACGGTCAAAAGTGGCCTGATCGGAGTTCACCTGTTGCTGCCTGGCATCGGCCTGGCGCAGGGCCGCCTGGTAATCCGCCTTCATCGATTCGATGTTGAGCCGGACCTGGTCGAGATCGGCCTTGGCGTTGTCCACCGCGATCTGGAACTTCCGCGGGTCCAGGCTGAACAGCACCTGATCCTTGTGAACCAGCTCGCCTTCGCGCACCGGGATCGAGGCGACGACGCCTGACACGTCGGTGGACAACGTCATGCTGTCCGCCTGCACGTACGCGTCATCCGTGCCGATCCACCGCCCGCTCGAAAGCCAGTAAGCGCCGCTGCCGACCGCCACCGCGAGCACGCCGCCGGCCATCAGGCCCCAACGCACCAAGGTCTTGTTGCGGCGATGGCGCGTCGCCGGGCGGACGGCGGTATCCTCACGATACGAGGCAGCGGCTTGTGACATGGCGGGAACCCGTTCGTACGTAATGCTGATCGTAAGCTGGCTTCCTATTCTCCTTGAACAAGGGATAACCATGCATAACACTTATGCCAGGTTCGGATTATCGCGCGGTTGCGTCCTGGGTCGGCGGCTACAGGAAGCCGGTGCTGAACCAGGGCACCGCCGTCACGACGGCCAACCCCGCCAGCACCGCCAGCAGGTACGGCCAGATCCGCCGCATCGCCGCGTCCGGAGGCACCCGCCCAATGGCGCAAGCGGCGTAGTAGCCCACGCCGAACGGCGGCGCGAACAGCCCGATCCCCATCGCCAGGATCACCACCATCGCATAGTGGACCTCGTTGATGCCGACCAGCCTGGCGGACGGGAACAGCAGCGGGCCGAACAGCACGATCGCCGGTATTCCCTCCAGCACGGAGCCCAGCACGATGAAGGCGACGACCGAGACCGCCATGAACCCCGCCGCGCCGCCGGGCATCGCCGTCATCGCCGCCGCCAACTGGCGAGAGAATCCCGACTGCGTCAGCGCCCATGCCATCCCCGTCGCCGTGCCGATGATCAGCAGGATCGCGCCCGACAGCGCCGCCGTCTCCACCAGCATCGGATACAGCCGCCGCAGCGGGAACTGGCGGTACACCAGGATGCCGACCAGGGCGGCGTAGACGATGCCGATGGTGGAGACCTCGGTCGCCGTCGCCACGCCCTCGATGACGGCGGCGCGGATGACGAAGGGCAGGATCAGCGCGGGCAGGGAGACGACGAACGCCTTGCCGATCACCGGCCAGGGCGGCCGCCGCACGCCCGCCAGGTTTTCCCCCCGGCCGCGCCATCGCGCGATGCCGGCCAGGGCCGCGGCCAGCACCAGCGCCGGCATCAGCCCGCCGGTGAACAGCGCCGCGATCGACACGCCGGTGACGGAACCGATGGTGATCAGCACCAGCGACGGCGGGATGGTTTCGCTCATGGCGCCGGAGGCCGACAACAGGGACACAAGTTCGCCTTCATGGAAGCCGCGCCGCTTCATCTCGGGGAACAGCACGGGCGCCACCGCCGCCATGTCCGCCGCCTTCGAGCCGGAAATGCCGGAAACGAGATACATCGCGCCCAGCAGCACGTATGACAGCCCGCCGCGCACGTGCCCCAGCAGCGACGACAGGAAGCCGACCATGGCGCGCGCCATGCCGGTCATCTCGATCAGCAGCCCGAGGAAGACGAACAGCGGCACCGCCAGCAGGATCAGCGAACTCATGCCCTCATCCATGCGCGAGACGACGACGGTGAGCGGCGTGCGGGTCAGCGTCGCCAGGTAGGCGAGCGTCGCCAGCCCGAAGGCGAAACCGATCGGCACCGACAGCAGCACGCCAGCGCCCAGCAGCAGGATGAAGAACAGCACGAGGTTCCAGTTGCCGAACCCCTTCAGCCAGGGGCCGGCGACGTGCAGCGCCACGCCAAGGGCGGCGATGGCGGCGAGGCCGGACAGCGCGTCGCGGGCCGGCAGCCGCAGCAGCCGCGTCAGCGCGGTGGCCACCATCAACGCCGCGCCGACAGGGATCGCCATTGCCCGGTAGGTGTTGTGGATGCCCAGGGCCGGGGTTTCGATGAACCACTCGTCGGAGGCATAGTCCCAGGCGGAGGGGAGCGCCATCAGCAGGAACACCGCCACGGCGGCCGACGCCAGCGCCTCGGCGCGGGCGCGTCCCGTCTCCGACATGCCGGACACGACCGCGGTCAGGCGCATGTGCTCGCCGCGTTGCAAGGCGATCACGCTGCCCAGCATCGCCAGCCAGAGAAAGAGGATCGAAGCCAGCTCATCGGTCCACACCAAGGGCGCGTGGAACACGTAGCGGGCGGTGACGCCGGCGAACAGCACCAGGATCTCGGCCAGCACCAGCAACGCCGCCGGAAGTTCCGCGACCAGCCGCAGCGACCTGTCAAGCCGGTCCGCCCCCTGTCGCAAGATCCCGTGCATCGAGGGCCTTCTGTCAGGACAACACGCCAACCTCGGCTTCCAGCATGGCCCAGGCCTCGTCGCCGTATTTCTTCTTCCAGTCGGTGTAGAAGCCGGCGGCTTTCAGCGCGGCCCGGAAGGCTGGCTTGTCGACGTCCTCGAACGCCAGGCCCTTGGCTTTCAGGTCGTCGGCGACGGAGCCGTTCAGCGTGGCGATGTCCGCGCGTTCGTCCAGGGCCGAGCGGTCCAGCTCGCGGGCGACGATGGCCTGGGCGTCCGGCGGGAGGCTTGAGAAACCACGCTTGTTGGCCAGCATCCAAAAGCCGTCCCACATGTGGCTTGTCATCGAGACGTACTTCTGCACCTCGTACAGCTTGGCGATCTGGATCAGGCTCAGCGGGTTCTCCTGCCCCTCGGCGATCCTGGTCTGCAAGGCGGAGTAGACCTCGGCGAAGTTGATGCTGATCGGCGACGCGCCCAGCGCCTGGAACATGCTGGTCCACAGCGGCGACACCGGCACGCGGATCTTGAAACCCCTCAGGTCGGCGGGCGACTGGATCGGATGGCTGGAGCTGGTGATCTGGCGGAAGCCGTTGTCCCACATCTTCTCCATCGCGATCAGGCCGCGCTTGCTGATCTCGGCGCGGACATAGCCGCCCAGCTTGCCGTCCATCGCCTTCCAGACCGTGCCGTAGTCCTTGAAGGCGAAGCCGATGCCGTTGATCGAGGCGGCCGGCACCAGGGTCGACAGGATCAGCCCGGACAGGGTGAAGAAGTCGATGGCGCCGGAGCGTAGCTGCGACAGCATGTCGGTGTCGGAGCCAAGCTGGTTGTTCGGGAACAACTGGATATCGACCGCCCCGTTGGTGGCGGCCTTGATGCGCTCGACCGCTTCCTGCTGGCGCACGGTTTGCGGATGGGTGACCGGCGCGTTGTTCGCCAGCTTCAGGCTGAACTCGGCCGCCCTGGCGGGACGGCCGCGCAAGGCGAACGCAGGCAGCGCTGCCCCGGCAAGCAGGGCGCGGCGGTCAATCACGGTCATGGGTATCCCCTGGGCGTTTCTCTGCGGCGGCAAAATACCGGCTGGCGCGGACGTGGCAAGTGCGGGAGGATGGCGCCATGAGCGACAGCCCCTATCTCTTTCCCGCGGCGCGACACCCGCTGGAACAGGTCACCGACCGGCTGAGGGTGCGCGAGGCGGTGTCAGGCTTCGGCATCGCGCTGCGCTACCAGGAACGCGCGCCGGGCGGTCCCGAGCCGGACTGGTGCGAGACCGGCCATTCCATCTTCATCCTGTCCGGCCGCATCCTCTATCGTTTCGATAGCCATTCGGTCGAGGCTGGCCCAGGGGACATGCTGCATATTCCGGCCGGCGCGGAGCATCGCCACAAGCCCATGGTTGTGGGGCAAGAGGCGGTGCGCTACGTGCTGACCGAGTTTGGCTGATCCTGCCTGGAAGCTGGTTCTTGCCGGCAAGTCATCGGGCTTCGCTGGCAGGGGCTGAGCAGGCGCCTTGGCCTGCTTGCCGATGCTGGCTGGCGTGCTTTCCGGCTTCAGGGCTTTCGCCGCGGCGTTGGCTGCCCAAAAGCCCGGCCCAGGTGGAACGCGCGTTTGGCACGATCAAGGCCACGGCGCCGAAGCTGAGGCCAATCAACCCGGCTGGCCGCCACCGTCTGGCCGGGCATGCGCGCGGCCATGTCTTTCCGCGCATGCCGGCCTGCCATGTGATCTGGCATATGCGCCAGGCACTGGCGCCGATGCCGTTCACCGATCTCGATCGCGCCGCCGCGGCGGCACGCGCCTCGCCGGCGGCAGCCGCTTGCGCCGGCCGCCGTGACGTTGTCACCTGCCCCGCAACGGGCGGCAACGGAGGGAAGCGGCATGAAAATCGAACGGGTCGAGGCGTTCCAGATCCAGTGGTCCCCAACGGACAAGCCAGCCCAGCGCAGCGCGTTCATCCTTGTCCACGCCGACGACGGGCAGGTCGGCATCGGCGAGGCGTCTCCCATGCAGGGCGGCCTCGCCTCCCTCGGCATCATCGCGCGCGACATCGCGCCGGCGATCTTGCAGGCCGACCCGCTCGATCATGCCGTGCTGCACGACCGGTTGCTGCACAGGCTGGTCAAGCTTGGCCCCGAGGGCGCGCTCGGCGGCGCGCTGGCCGCGCTCGACATCGCGCTCTGGGACCTGAAGGGCAAGCTTCTCGGCCAGCCGGTCCACAAGCTGTGGGGCGGCGCAGGGCGCGCCGCGCTGCCGTTCTACGCCTCGATCGGCGGCAACGGGCAGCGCGGCGTCGACGACGTGCTGCGGGTCGTCGAGCAACGCATGCGGGACAAGCCCGCCGCGATCAAGATCCGTTTCGACAACGACCGGACGGCGCCGGATGCCGACATCGCGGGCGACATCGCCAAGGCCCGCGCGGTGCGCCGTCTGGTCGGCGACGCGTTCCCGCTCGCGTTCGACGCCAACAACGGTCTCTCCGCCGGTGGCGCGATCCGGGTCGGCCGAGCGTTGGAGGAGCTTGGCTTCTGGTGGTTCGAGGAACCGGTGCAGCATTACCACGTGAGGGCGATGGGCGAGGTGGCCCGCAAGCTCGACATCACGGTTTCCGCCGGCGAGCAGAGCTACACCCTGGCCGCCGTCGCCGACCTGATCGAGGCGGGGGTCAGGATGGTGCAGCCCGACATCATCAAGATGGGCGGGATCACCGGGCTGCTGCGCTGCGCCGCGCTGGCCCAGGCGCATGGGGTCGAACTGGTTCCGCACCAGACGCAGCCGACGGTCGGGCACCTGGCCAGCCTGCACGTCGCCGCCACGCAGGCGCACGCGACCAAGCCTTGCGAACTGAACGACCCTTCGCCCCGCATGCACGCCGTGTTCGCCGACCCGCCCCGCGCGGTCGATGGCTTGTTCCACCTGCCGTCCGCGCCCGGACTGGGCATCACCTTCATTGGCTCGCCTGGCGAGGATGGCCCCAGGATATTGCCGGTCCATTGAGAGCGGTTGCCGCGCTTCGCGTTGGCCGCCATCCCGCCAAGGCCGCTTTCGTCAGATGTCGGCGCTGACCGGGACTGCGTGGCCGCCCCGCTCGTGTCGCCAAAGCAGGCAAACGCCAGGGTCAGGCGGAGAGGGCCAGCCAGCGCCCGCCGCCAGGCATGGCGTGGCTCAGCGGCGCCTGCGGCCCTGCTCCGACGCGGCCGGCATCGGTTCCGTCGCGCCACGTCGAGCGCTGCCCAATAGCCGCATGGTGGAACACTGGCATATGTTTCACGTGAAACATCGTTGAAAAGGCAGAGGATTCATGGAATCCCCGCAAGCCCATCGCCACCGTCCCCAGCCGCGCCAGGTTCCTTGGACGCTTCTAGGCAGCCGCCTCGGAGGCCCGCAGCCGCTGCGCGTAGACGTTGATGACCAAAGCCAGCAGCAGGATCACGCCGCGTATGAGGATCTTCAGGAAGCTGTCGATGCGCACGTGGTCCAGCCCGTTGTTCAGGACGCCCAGCACCAGCAGCCCGACCAGGGTGTTGCCGATGCCTCCTTGCCCGCCGAACAGGCTGGTGCCGCCGACCACCACGGCCGAGATCGAATCCAGCAGGTAGTTGTCGAACTCGTCCTGCTGGGCACTGCCGAAATGCGCCACCCCCAGCATGCCGGCAAGCCCCGCGCAGGCCGCCGAGATCATCAGCGCGGCGGCCAGGACCAGGCGGACGTTGACGCCGGAATACTCCGCCGCTTCCCGGTTGCCGCCCACCATGTACACATAGCGGCCGAAGCGGGTGTAGGTCAGGACCCCATGCCCGAGCAGCATCACCGTGGCCGCCGCCACCACGATCCAGGGAACCGGCCCGATCGCGCCCGCGCCCAGCAGGGCGATGGCGTCGGGCACGTTGTAGGCGATCTGCCCGCGCACCAGCATCGCGCCGATGCCCGAGCCGATCTGCAGCATCGCCAGCGTCATGATGAACGACGGGATGCCGATCACCGTCACGCCGAACGCCGTCGCCGCCCCCAGCGCCAGGCTGCCCAGCACCGCCAGCCCGATCGCCACGCCGCCCGGCAGCGGCAGGTTGGCGATGTTCACGCTGCTGTCCTGCACCGTGAGGAACGCCACGACGATGCCGGTCGCGTTGGCCACGCTGGCGACGCTGAGGTCGATCTCGCCGCACAGGATCACGAATGTCAGCCCAACCGCGATGATCGCCGTCACCGACACCTGGCGCAGGATGTTGGCGACGTTGTCGGGCGTGGCGAAGGACGGGCTGGCGACACTGAACAGGACGACCAGCGCCAGCAGCGTCGCGAACGGGGCGATGTTGCGCAACTGGCCGCGCAGCCATCGCCGGCCGCCGTCGCGCCTTGTTGACTCAGCCGTCGTGCCGTTCATTCCCTGGACCCTTGTCATGCCACCGCCAGCAACTTGTCCTTGCTGACCGTCTCGGCGGCGAATTCGTGGGCGATGGCGCCGCGCTTCATGCCCAGGATGCGGTCGGCCAGCGACAGGACCGTTTCGGGTTCGGTCGAGATCACCACCACCGCGATGCCCTGCTCGCGCAGCCCCCTGACGATCTTGATCACGTCGTCCTTCGCGCCGACATCCATGCCGCGCGTGGGCTCGCTCAGCAGCAGCACCCGCGGCAGGTGGGTCAGCCACTTCGCCAGGGCCACCTTCTGCTGGTTGCCGCCCGACAGCGAACCCAGCAGCCGCTCCACCGAGGCAGGGCGTATCCGCAGCTTCCTCACGTGGCCGTCCGCGATGGCCCGCTCCGCCGCCGGCCGCAGCCACAGCCGGGAGATGCGGCGCAGGATGCTGATCGACATGTTCTTGTAGACCGGTTCCCGCGCGAACAGCATGCTGCGCCGGCTTTCCGGCACGAAGGCGATGCCTGCCCGGCGAGCGGCGGCGGTGTTGCGCAGGCGCTGGGTGCGTCCGCCGATCTCGATGCGGCCCGAACGCAGCTTGGTCCGCCCGAACAGCGCCCGCGCCAGCTCAAGCTGGCCGGAGCCCATGAAGCCGTAGATGCCCAGCACCTCGCCCGCCCGCGCCTGCAAGGACACGTCGCGGAACCCGGCGCCGGAGATCGCGTGCGTCTCCAGCGCCACGGGGGCGTTGGGGCGGCTGTGGAGCATGGTCTCGCCGAGGTAGCTTTCCTCCAGCTCCTGGTGGCCGGCGCCGATCATGCGCTCGATGATCCAGCCCTTGCCGATGCTTGCCGTCCCTGCCGTCTCGATCCTGCGCCCGTTGCGGAAGATCGTGATCCGGTCGGACACGCGCAGGATGTCGTCCAGGAAGTGGGAGATGAAGACGATGCCGCGCCCGCCGTCGCGCACCCGGCGCAGCAGGCCGAACAGCGCCTCTACCTCCGGCGGCGAAAGCGCCGAGGTCGGCTCGTCCAGGATGACGATGCGCGCCCCCGAGGACAGCACGCGGGCAAGCTCGACCAGTTGCTGCAGGCCCAGCGGCAGGCTGCCGATCGCGGCGCGCGGGTCGGCGCCGATGCCCAGCAGGCGCAGTTGCTCGCTGGCCTGGCGGAACATCGCCGCCCAGTCGATCAGGCCGAGGCGGGTCGGCTGCGCGCCCAGCATCACGTTCTCGGCCACCGACAGCTCGGGCACGATGCTGAGTTCCTGGTGCACCATGCCGATGCCGGACGCGCGGGCGGACCGGGTGGAGCGATGCCGCACCGTCTCGCCCGCGATGCGCATGGCGCCGTCGTACTCCGTGTGCACGCCGGCGATGATCTTCATCAGCGTGCTCTTGCCGGCGCCGTTCTCGCC
>CAXTXZ010000077.1:0-10691 GCA_964248015.1 uncultured Rhodopila sp.
CAAAACGCCGCCTCAACAACCACCCGAGCCAGCATCGCCCCACCCGTCAGCGCAACAACAAACCCAAGCATCCGCCGCAACTTCTGCTGCGGCAAGGCGTGCGCGACAGGCGTGCCAATGGCGATGCCGATCGCCAGCGCCACCCCCAGCCCAGCCGACAACGGGAAGTCCACCAGCCCAGCGGCAACGTTGCTGATGCTCGCAACCCCGGCGATCGGCACGGCGATCGCCTGCCCAAGCCCGATCGCCGTCAGCACCGGCGTGTCGAGCAGCAACAGCAACGGCAACAGGATGAAAGCGCCCCCCGCCCCCGTCAGCGCCGAACCAAAGCTGGTGACCGCGCCCAGGCCCAGCAAGGTCATGGTCCCCAGCGGCTCCCGAGTGATCACGGCAGTCCGCTGCGGCCGCAGCGTGTAAAGCCCGCCGCCCAGCAGCAGGGCGCCGATCGCGGCCTCCAGCGCTTTGCCGGGCACGTGGCTGGCCGCTTGCGCCCCAACCCAGGCGAACGGCAGCGCCGCGAGGCAGATCAGCCGAGCCTCCCGCCACGCCACCGACCCTCGTCTCCCATAAAGAACCACCGCCACCGCGCTGCTCGGCAGGTAGGCCAACAGCGCGGACGCGATGGCGCGCTTGACCTCGATCCCGAGCATCAGGGTCAGGATTGGCACCAGCAGGACGCCGCCAATCCCCACGGCGCCGACAGCGGCGCCCAGGACAAGGCCGCTGGCGGCAACGGCAAGGATCAGCATGGGGTCATGACAGGTTCCAGAGGAGTTCTTGCCCGCCACCGGGCCTGCCACCAAGGCGCTGTCGGGCGGCATTGCGGGATGCCCAAGCGGATGGCACACCGTATCGGCAATATCCTGAAATCTTCAAGCAGGCAGGTTGCAGGGCAGGGACAGCATGACCAAATGTTTGCTTCTCACAACGGTAATCCGATTGGCCCAGCCGCGCTGTCACGCCGTCCGCTCCTGGAAGCCAGCTTTCCTGCCCAAGCCCACGCGCGCGCAAGCAAGCCAAGGGGCCGTCAGCGGGCATGCCGCCTTGCGCCCTGGCCTGTTCGCGCTGTTACTAGCTTGCGCCCTGGCGTGCGCGAACGGCATGTGTCGCGCCATGGCGCAGCCGGCGCCTGCCGCCGTGGCGCAGCCTGACCCTGCCAGTGTCACCGAGGACTCCGCGCGCCTGCCCGTGACGATCGGCGGCAGGGATTATGCGCTCGATGCGCTGGTCGTGCGGCGTCCGGGCAGTGACAAGCTCCCGGTTGCCCTGGCATATTGCAAGGAGCAGGTCAAAGCCGAATGCGCGCTGATCGCCGAGAACTTCACCCCGGTCAGCCAGCCGCCAGAGGCACGCCGCTGAAGCGGGTTCCGGGAAATGCCTGCCCCAACGGATCAGGACCGTATCTGCGCCAGCACCCCCGCGATGTCGCCCATCCCCCAATGTTCGGCGATCACCCCGTCGCGCACCCGAAAGATGTCGCAGGACGTGAAGCGCAGCGCCCGCCCCGTCGGCGCGACGCCATAAAGCGGCCCGCCATGCGTGCCGGCATAGACAAAGCTGGCGGCGACCTTGTCCGCGGCGGCGACCATCGCCTCCACCGAAACCCGAAGGTCCGGCATGCCCGCCAGCCGAGCGGCGAAGAAGTCCACGGTGGCCTGCTTTTGCGTCTTGCCTGCGGGCGGCGGAGGCGCCGCCGCGCTGACCTGATGGTTGCGGTAATCCTCGGCGAACAGCACGGCGAAGCCCTGCATGTCGTGCGCGCTCAACGTCGCGGCGAAGCGTTCCGCCAGATCCTGGCTTGCGGCGCCCTCCGCCAGGGCCGGCGTCGCCAGGGTCGCGCCGGCCAGCGTGCCCATCAGCATCCTACGTCGCATCGGCTTTGCCCTCCTTGCGCGGCGGCGGTTGCAAGTCCGCGGCCCATGCCTCCGGCGTCGGCTTGGGCAGGGCGGCATCCACCAGCAGGTCCTCGCGCCGGGGAAGGTCCCGCAGGTGCTTCAGGCCGAACTGCGCCAGGAACCCCTGCGTCGTGCCCCACAGGGTCGGCCGCCCCGGCGCTTCCCGCCGGCCCTGCGGCGCGACCAGGTTGGCCTCCAGCAGGGCATCCAGCGTCGGCTGCGACAGCGTCACGCCGCGGATATGCTCGATCTCGGCGCGGGTGACCGGCTGATGATAGGCGATGATCGCCAGCGTCTCCATCGCGGCCCGAGGCAGCCGGCGCGGCGCCTGGATCACCGTCCGCAGCCGAGGCCCAAGGTCCGGCGCGGTGCGGAACATCACTCCGCCGCCCGCCTCCACCAACTCCACCCCCCGCCCGGCGTAACGCGCCCGCAGCGCGGCGAGCACGGCCCCGGCCGGCGTCCCGTCGGGCAGCACCCGCGCCAGGCTCAGCGGCGTGACCGGCTCCGCGCTGGCGAAGATCAGCGCTTCGGCCAGCCGCACGGCGTCCTCGTCCGGTTCCGGCAAGCCTGGGTCTTCGGTCATCCGGCGCTGCCTCCGTTGTTCCGGCCCTGGCGCAGCAGGATGGGGCCGAACGCTTCGTCCTGCCGCAGCCGCAGCCTGCCGCCCCGCGCCATCTCCAGGCTCGCCAGCAACGTGTTGGCCCATGCCGCTCGGCGGTCCGCGGGAACCGGCAGGTCAGGCAGGAACGATTGCAGCGTCGTCCAGTCGGGCAAGTTGCCGACCTGCCCGCCGATCCGGCCCAAGGCATCCTGCACGGACCACAACGGCAGCGGCCTGGGGCTGTAGGATACCGGCCTAGCACTACGGCGTGCCGCCGTCAGGTAGGCTTGCACGAAAGGGCCATGCGCAAGGATGACCCGCGACCGGTCAAACGCCTTGTGGCTTTCCGGGGCGCCGCGGGCGAAGGCGTCCCATCCCAGGACAGGCCGTGCCGCGAGCCAGCCTGCCAGGGCGCGGGCAAGGTGCATCGCCCGCAGCCGTTCCGCCAGGGCCTCGGCCATCGCCTCGCCGTCCCCAAGCTCGTCTGGCGGAGACGGCGCCAGCAGGCGCGATTTCAGCCAAGTCAGCCACGCCGCCATGACCAGCCAGTCGGCGGCGCGTTCCAGGTGGGTGAGCGCGGCGCCCTCGATCACCGCCAGGTACTGGTCGGCCAGCGCCGCGATGGAGATCTTCGCCAGATCGACCTTCTGCCGGCGGGCAAGGTCGAGCAGCAGGTCCATCGGGCCTTCAAAGCCCTCCAGCCGCAGGACCAGGCTGTCGCCGGAGTCAGATAAGGTTGCCATCCGGCCCATCGATGTCCTGGCCGGCCAGCCAGAAGATGGCGCGGAACGCCCAGGGCAGGATCTGGTTCAGGGCCTGCCCGACCGGGTCGAAGCCGATCAGGCGGGGCAGGATGAACACCACAAGGAGCACGACCAGGATGCCGGCCCGCTCGGTTTGCGCCCACAGGCGGGCCAGTTGCAGCGGCAGCAGCCCGACCGCGATGCGCCCGCCATCCAGGGGCGGCACCGGCAGCAGGTTGAACAGGCCAAGCACGAGGTTCGACAGCATGAAGTAGACCAGGAACTGCTGGACGAGGGATTCGCCGGTGCTGGGAAAGTCGGGCGACGGCATCAGCAGCGCGGCCAGCCACGCCAGGAAGAAGTTCATCAGCGGCCCGGCGACGGCGACGAGCGCCATGCCCCGGCGGGGATCGCGGAACTTCCAGGCCGAGACCGGCACCGGCTTGGCCCAGCCGAACATGAAATAGATCTTGTGCGGCGGCACCAGAAGCTGGCTGACCAGCAGGAAGCCGGGCAGGATGATGGTGCCGACGCGGTCGATGTGCCGGATCGGGTTGAGCGACAGGCGGCCGGCGTCCCTCGCCGTGGTGTCGCCCAGCGCCAGGGCGGCGTAGCCGTGGGCCGCCTCGTGCAGGGTGATCGCCAGCACCACCGGGATGACCGCGAGGGCCAGGTTGACGATGAAGTGGTTCATGCGAGCAGCCGCGCGCGTTCTTCCAGCAGGGCGGCGGCGTCCAAGGCAGTTTGGCGCGCCTGGGCCAGCGCCCGGCCGGCCGCCAGCCTTTGCCGGCCCTGCGGGGTCAAGGGAGGGCAGCGGCGCAACAACGCCTCGGTCAACGCGAAGTCGCCGCTGCAATACAGCGCAATGTCGCAGCCAGCCGCCAAAGCGTCGCGCGCAAGGTCGGCGGGCGCGCCCGAGAGCGCCTTCATCGCCAGGTCGTCGGTCACCAGAACTCCCTTGAAGCCGATCCGTCCGCGTATGACGTCCCCGATCACCGTGCCGGACAAGGTGGCCGGGGCAGCGGGATCGAGGATGTCGTAGACGATATGGGCCGTCATCAGCCAAGGCAGGTCAAGATTCAGCGCGAACGGCCGGAAATCTTCGGCCAGGTCATCCTGCGCCACCCTTGGCAGCGCGACGTGGCTATCGACCTGAACCCGTCCATGGCCGGGCGCATGCTTGCCGACAGGCACGACGCCGGCCGCCAGCAGGCCGTTGGCGACGGCGCGGCCGAGGCGGGCGACAGCGACAGGGTGCCGGCCGAACGCCCGGTCGCCAATGACGTCATGCGCGCCCGGCACCGAGAGATCCAGGACAGGGGCCGCCACGACGGAAAACCCAGCCGACCGGCACGCCAGCCCGATCAGCGCGCCGGTCAGCCAGGCGGCCCGCAGGCCCGCGGCAGGCTCACGGTCGAACAGCCTGCCCAAGTCGGCCGCGGGCGGATGGGCGTGCCAGTGCGGCGGGCGGAGACGGGCGACGCGCCCGCCCTCCTGATCGACCATCAGGTCGGCCTGGGCGGGAAGCGCTCGGCGGAGCGATGCCGTCAGTTCCCGCAGTTGGGCCGGGTCCTGGACGTTGCGGCCGAACAGGATGACCCCTGCCGGCGGACAGGATTCGAAAAGGGCGGCTTCGTGGGGCAGCAGAACCGGACCCGCGATGCCGACGATCGCGGCGGCGGCGGCGCCCAGCTTAGAAATCCGCCACCGAGCAACTGGCGCCCTTGGCCTTGACGTGCTCGCAAAAGCCGTGCGCCTGGGCAATGTCGGCGAAGCCCGTTGTCCGCAACCGCCAGAAGGTCCGCCCATCCCGGTCAACGTGCGAGTAGTTCGGCTCATGGCCGTTCAGCAGGTCCGGCATCTTCTTGACCAGAAGCTGCCATTCGTTGCGGGCGGCCTGCTCGGAGCCGACGGCGGCAAGCTGCACCACTGGCTTGCCGGTTGCGGCCCCGACGGCTTTGCCGGCCGCCGCGACGGCCGGCGGCTTCGTGGCGGGCGTGGCCGGGGCCGCCGGCACGGATGGCACGGTCGCGGCGGGCTTGGCCGGCTGCGGCGGCATGACGGCGACGGAAGGCGCCGAGGGTCCGGTCGGGCGCAAGGCCCTTGTGTCGGGTGTTTCGGCCGGCGGGGCAAGCTTGGCGCCGCTGGTGTCTGAACCCGTGAAGGCTTCGTTCTCGGCCGCGTCGATCTTCAGCCCGCCGGGGTTTTCCGGCCTCACCCGGATCGGGCGGTTTTCGGCGGTCACCACCGGAACCTCCGTGCCGCGGTGGCCGGTCAGGGCGGAGGCGCCGATCAGCGCCGCCAGCACCACGGCGATGCCGCCGGCGAACAGGGCCATGCGGCGCATGTCGGGGTCCATGCCACGCCTGGAGACGCGGGGGCCGGCGCCATACCGGGCCGGCCGGGCGCCGCGGTTTTCAGGGTTGGGGATGCTGAGATCGTCCGACACGTCTGGTTCTTTCCGCTTCTGGTCAGCGCAGTTCCTCGGCGGGCGTCACGCCCATCACGGCGAGGCCAGAACGGATCACGACAGAAGTCGCGGCAACCAGGGCCAGGCGCGCCCGGGTTTCGGCGGGCTGGCCCGATTGCAGGAACCGGAGGGTCGTGTCGTCCTTGCCTCGGTTCCACAGCATATGAAAGTCGCCCGCCAAGTCATAGAGAAAAAATGCTATTCGATGAGGTTCCCTTGCGATAGCCGCCGCATCGACGGTGCGCGGCCAAAGCGCCAGCCGGCGCATCACGGCGAGTTCCGGCTCGCCGTCCAGGCTGTCGAGGGGCGCGGCCGACAAGGCGGCCTCGTCGGTCGCGTCGTCCGGGAACATCTCCCGCGCGGCGCGCAGGACGGAGCGGCAGCGGGCGTGGGCGTACTGGACGTAGAACACCGGGTTGTCGCGCGTGGTGGCGAGAGCCTGGTCGAGGTCGAACTCCATCTGTGCGTCGGCCTTGCGGGTCAGCATGGTGAAGCGGACGGCGTCCTTGCCGACTTCCTCCAGCAGGTCGCGCAGGGTGACGTAGGTGCCGGCGCGCTTCGACATGCGGACGGGCTGGCCGGCGCGCATGACGTGGACGATCTGGCAGAGCACGGCCTCGAAGGCGGTGGCGGGGGACAGGGCGCGGACGGCGGCCCGCATGCGGGGGACGTAGCCGCCGTGGTCGGCGCCGAGGACGTCGATCAGCACGTCGTAACCACGATCCAGCTTGTCGGCGTGATAGGCGATGTCGTTGGCGAAGTAGGTGTTGGAGCCGTCGGACTTGCGCAACGGCCGGTCAACGTCGTCGCCGAACCGGGTGGAGCGGAACAGGGTCTGCGGCCTGGGTTCCCAATCGTCCGGCGTCTTGCCCTTGGGGGGTTCGAGGACGCCTTCGTAGATCAGGCCCTGAGTTTGCAGCCTGGCGATCAGGGCGTCGGCGGCGCCGGAGGCCAACAGGGTTTTCTCGCTGCTGTGGATGTCCTGCTGGACGCCGAGAAGGCGAAGGTCTTCCCGGACCTCGGTCATCATGGCTTCGATGGTGGCGGCCTTGACCGTTTCCAGCCAGAGTTCCGGCGGGGCGATGCCATGGTCGTTCGTTGCCAAGCTTGGTCCGTGCTCGGCCTTTAGGCGTTCGCCGACCGGGATCAGGTAGTCGCCCCGGTATTGCAGGCCGCCGGGGACGCTGGCGGCGTACTGTTCCTCGGTCAAAGGGGTGCCGATGGCCTGAAGGTAGCGCCAGTAAGCCGCCCAGGCGAGGGCGATGACCTGCGCGCCGGCGTCGTTGATGTAATACTCCTTGGTGACCGTGAAGCCGGCCTTGAGGAGAAGGTTGGCGAGGGCGTCGCCGACGACGGCGCCCCGGCAATGGCCGATGTGCATCGGGCCGGTGGGATTGGCGGAGACGTACTCGACGTTGACCTTGACGCCTGTGCCGGCGGCGGAGTCGCCATAGGATTCCCCAGCCCTCAGGATGATGGGCAGCAGGGCGCGGTAGGCGTCCGGTTGCAGGCGGAGGTTGACGAAGCCGGGACCGGCCGGTTCGGCGGCCAGGATGTCCGGGGCGGACTTCAGGCGCTCTGCCAAGGCGGCGGCGATCTTCGCGGGGGGCTGGCCTGCGGCCTTGGCGGACACCATGGCGGCGTTGGTGGCCATGTCGCCGTGCGCGGGGTCCTTGGTTGGCGTGACCTCGACGCGCGCGGCGGTTTCGGGCGGCAGGTCGGGGATGACACGCGCCAGGGCATCAAGGATGGTTTCGCGCAGGCGGGCGTAAAGGTCGGACGGGTTCATGACCGGGTGTTAGCGCAGATGGCCGGTTCGGGTCGATGGCTGGCTGATGGGCTGGCGGGTTTGCAAGGTCGGCTCAGGGCCTGGGCGGGCTGATCGGGCAGCTCAGCCAGTGGATGTCGCGGGCGCACAGGAACACCGAGGCGTTGTTGAAGCCGGTCACGAAGCCGCCGATGGCGCCCAGGATGGCGAAGAGCGAGACGACGACGGCAAACAGCTTTTGCAGGCGGGTCAGATCGAGGCGGTTGCGGACCTCGATGCGCCTGCCGTCCCAGAAAAGCTGGTTCGCGGGGTTGAGGCCGAGCTTGTCGAGGTCCTCGACGCCGATGGGGGGTGGCGGCAGGTGAGGGCGGTTTGACGGGGGATGCGCCGCCGCGCGCTGGGTCGCGGCGGGTTCTCCGGTCAGGTCAGCATGGGTTCCATGCCAGGGTCGCCCTTCCGCATCGCCGTCCGGTAGGCCTCGCGGGCGCCGACGCGCTGCAAGTATTTGAGGATGTTGGGATAGGGCTTGAGATCGACGGGCATGAAAAGGCGCATGGTGGTCAGCGAGAAGACCGTCATGATGTCGGCGGCGGTGAACTCGCTGCCGGCGAGGTATTCGGCCTCGCCCAGGCGTGCTTCGAGATGGGCGAGCGCGCGGTCGAGACGGCCCTGCATGGCCAGCAGCATCGGGTTGTCGTCCGGCAGCTTGAGCCGGTTCAGGATCATGCTGCGTCCCATGCTGGGCTGGAGCGTGCCGTTGGCGAAGTGGAGCCAATAAAGGTAGTGGGCGAAGTCGGGGTGGTCCGGACCCAGGGCGAGGCGGCCGCCGCCATGCTTGGCGATGATGTAGTCGATGATGGCGCCGGATTCGGCGAGCACCGTGTCGCCCTCGGTGATGACGGGGGCGGAGCCGATCGGGTGGAGCGCCTTGAGTTCGGGCGGCGCCAGGATGGTGACGGGGTCACGGTTGTAGCGTTTCAACTCGTAGGGCACGCCAAGTTCTTCACAGAGCCAGATGATGCGCTCGGATTGCGATTTGCCGAGATGGTGGATGGTCAGCATGTTGAAACCTCCTTGAGACCGGTTTGGCCTTGCGGCGCAGTTTCGGCAAAAGCGCGGGGTTCGCAACAGGGCATGTTGGAGCGAAGGGTGGCTGGGCCGGCGAGGTAATGTTTTGGGAACACCGGCCAAGCGGGGCTGCCGGTGAAATCGCATTTAGTCGCACGGGGAACAATGCGCCCGCGAGAGAGCCGGCTAGCTTTTGGTGGAGCCGTCCGCCCGTGCTTCGAGAAGCATCAGGCGCTCGCCGATCCTTTCGACCACTTTCGCCAAGGCGGCCATGTCGGACTGTAGCTGCTTGACGGCTTGAATGGTTATGATGATTTCGCTGGTTGGCGTGCGCGTCATGGGCTTAGGCGAAGCGTTGGCGCAGCCGCTCTATCTGGGTTGACAAGGCTTTTCCGTCGATTTGCAGATCCCGGAGCATGTCGGCCACCGCGCGACCGACGGCGACGGGCGGCGACTGCCTCGGGCCATCAGCGGCGACAGCCTCGCGGACCTTGGTGGTTCTACGGGACACTTTTGAAGCGCGGGGCGCGGCCATGGCTGATCATCCTTCCAAACGCAGCTTAGCCTTGATGGCTGCGCATTGGTAGATGGGTTCGCCTTGCGCGGACAAAAGCCCAGGCCGCCGATGACAGGGAGGTCTTGCCGCCGTTCGGCGCGATCCTGGCTCAGGCCGCCACGGGTTCCTGCTTGTTGGTCGCCGGCTGGTGCAGCTTGGCTTCCGCCAGCCTTGCGCGCATGGCGTCCCGGCGGGCCTGCTCGGCCTGTTGCCGCCGCGCCTTCTCCTGCGAACGCTCCAGCGCCCGGCGGTGCTGGCGCGACAGGACCGGTTCGGACGGCTGGGTTCCCTGGGGCGCGGGCGCGGCCTGGGGTTGATCGGCGGGCGGCGCGGCGGCGGCCGCCTCGGCCGTTGCGTGCCGTTGCCTTTGCAGCGTTTGCAAGGCGCGTTGGGACTTGTGGGCGGAGCGGTGCATGGCGTTGGCGGAGCCGCGCAGCCGCAGGACGGCGTTCAGCGGCAAGTCAGGGTCGGCTGACCGGCTCAGCGCCTCCAGCACGCCGAAGCCGAGGCAGATGGCTTCCGCCGCGAGATGGGCCTCGGCCTCGGTTTCCACGCCATAGGACGCGAGCAGGCTGCTGGCGGCGTCGCGGGCGGCTTGCGGGTCGGCGGTGACGGCCAGGAACCACGTTGCCAGACGGCTGAGGATGAGGTCGAGCACAAGCGGGGCGATGTTGGGGAACGGCATGGATGGACCTGCGAAGGATAAGGCTCATCCAGAACGTTACACGAACAAAGGATAAAACACAAGAATAATTTCTCCTATGGCGCTGAGCAGCGGGGAAGCACGGAGTGGCCATGCGCTCCGCGCGCCGCCTCGCAACACAGTCACGGAGTCATGCTGATAACCACGTCCTCGTAGCGCCCAGGCCCCATGCCGCTGTCCGCGAAGATGCCATGGGCGGCGATCCAGCCAAACGTTTCCTCGAAGGCTTCCTTGGTGTAGGGCTCGAACACCAGCCGCTCCCCTGGTCCCCAGCGGCGGGTGTCCATCATGGCGTGGTAACGGTCGGGGAACTCGTTCTTGTAGTAGTGGGTGCAGCGGTCAGGCCGCAGGTCGATGTCGCGCTGCGCGCGCCGCAACGCGCGGAAGAAGCGCCGCAGGTCGTCCGGGTCGGGATCGCCGGTGATCATCGTGGCGATCATGAAGGTGGCGTCCGCCACCTTGCGGAAGCCAAGCTGCTCGGCCAGGTAGCAGGGGCCGTTGAACAGGACGGACGCTTGCGACCGGCCGTTCAGCAGGTTGTCGAGCCGAGCGAACAGCATGCCTTCGGCGAAGGACAGGTTGATCTGATCGGGCGGCAGGCATTGTTCCAGCGCCTGGATGGCGGCGTAGTGGCTGCCGGACTGGTAGCCGACGGAGATGGGCACCCCCGCCAGGTCCTCGGGGCGGCGAATCGCTGAATCAGCCGGGACGAAGACGCCGGCGGGGGCCACCGAGTAGGCATCGGCGTAGAGCCGGCCCTGGCCCTTTGACGCAGCCACGCCCACGGTCCAATGGCAGGCGCAGCTTACGGCGGCCTCGCGCCCGCGCTCGAACGACTGGAACGCGCCCACCTTGTCGCCTCGGTCGTGATGGCGGCCGTCGGT
>CAXTXZ010000078.1:0-6651 GCA_964248015.1 uncultured Rhodopila sp.
CGCCCACCGGCAGTCCCGCTCGGCGCAGCAGCCGGGCGAAATGCATGACGTTCGCCGCCAGCCGAGGCTGCGGGGTTGAACGGGCCAAACGCGGCGACATGTCGGAAGGAAAAGCCATTGGGCGCACTGGAAGCCGATGCCGGCCCTCGGTGCAAGGGGGAACTGCCGTGGCGCGGGCCGCGCGCGCCGATCCTGCCGCCTCTCGACCCCGCTGCCCGTATCGATTAACATGCGCGAGAAGGTCTCGGACCGGGATCAGGCCGCAGGCCCCCGGATCGAGGGCAGACGCATCGCATGGGAGTAAGGATGTCAAGTCTCAGCTATGCCGCACCCACCTCGGTGGACGATGCGGTCCAACTTCTCGCCGGCTCAACTGGCCTGGCAAAAGTCCTGTCCGGCGGGACTGACCTTCTCGTGCAGCTACGCTCGGGCCGCGTGAAGCCGGAACTGATCGTTGACACCAAGAAGATCCCCGGCATCATCGGCATCCGCGAGGAAAACGGCGGCTTCGTCATCGGCGCCGCCACCCCTGGCGCGGTGGTCGAGGCGCATGCCGGCTTGAACGCGAAATGGCCCGGCCTGGTCGAGGCGCTCGACCTGATCGGCTCGACCCAGGTGCAGGGCCGCTGCTCCCTGGCCGGCAACCTTTGCAACGCTTCCCCCGCCGCCGACAGCGTGCCCGCCCTGTTCGCCGCCGCCGCCGTCGCGGTGATCGTCGGCGGCAACGGCCGCCGCGAAGTCCCCGTCGAGCAGATCCCGACCGGCCCCGGCCGCACCTCCCTGGCGAAGGACGAGTTCATCCTGGAGTTCAAGCTGCCGCCCCGACCGACGCGTTCGAGCGACGCCTACCTGCGCTTCATCCCGCGCACGGAGATGGACATCGCCGTGGTCGGCTGCGGCGTCAGCGTGACGCTGGACGAAAACAACGTCTGCACCGCCGCGCGCGTCGCCCTGGGCGCCGTCGCCCCGACCGTGCTGCTGGTCCAGGCCGCCGCCGACGTGCTGGTCGGGCACACGCTGGATGACGACACCCTGGCGAGGCTGGACGCCGCCGCCCAGGCCGCGGCCAAGCCGATCAGCGACAAGCGCGGCACCGTCGAGTACCGCACCAAGATCGCCGGCGTCCTGGCCCGCCGAGCCGCCGCGATTGCGTTCGACCGGGCGCAGGGCAAGACGATCCCCGGTCACGGGCAAGCAACGGAAAGCCAGGCGGCCCTGGGCCAGATGACGCATGGCGACGCCACCTGGAGCGAATCCAAGGGAAAGGCGCACTGAACATGGCCAAGACTTACGTATCCGCCACCATCAACGGCGACCAGACCGAATTGCTGTGCGAAACGCAGCAGACGCTGCTCGACGTGCTGCGCGACGTGGTCGGGCTGACCGGCAGCAAGGAGGGCTGCGGCTCGGGCGACTGCGGCGCCTGCTCCGTCATCGTGGACGGCCGCCTCGTCTGTTCCTGCCTCATGCTCGGGGTCGAGGCCGAGGGCACGTCGATCACCACCATCGAGGGCATCGCCGCCGGCGACAAGCTGCATCCGGTGCAGCGCAAGTTCCTGGAGCACGCCGCGCTGCAATGCGGCTTCTGCACCCCGGGCCTGATCGTCGCCAGCAAGGCGCTGCTGGATGAGAACCCGAACCCGACCGAAACCGAGGCCCGTTACTGGCTGGCCGGCAACCTTTGCCGCTGCACGGGTTACGACAAGGTTATCCGTGCCGTGATGGATGCCGCCGCCGAAATGCGAGGGGAGACCGTGGGATGAACTATATTGACTCCAGCCTGAAAGTCGTTGGAACCCGGCCGATCCGCCCGGACGGCGTGGACAAGGTGACCGGACGCGCGGTGTTCGCCGCCGACACGCGCGCCTCGGGGATGCTGTGGGGCAAGGTGCTGCGCTCGCCGCACGCGCATGCCCGGATCGTCTCGATCGACACCAGCAAGGCCGAGGCGCTGAAGGGCGTGTTCGCCGTCCTCACCGCCGCCGACATGCCGGACATCCCGTCCGAGGAAGCGTTCGTCGGCGAAGGCCCGATGAACTTCCGCGACCTGGCGCTGAACGTCATGGCGCGGAACAAGGTGCTGTATGAAGGCCACGCGCTGGCCGCCGTCGCCGCCTCGACCCAGGCCATCGCCGACGAGGCCCTGGCGCTGATCGACGTGGCCTACGACGTGCTGCCGCACGTCATCGACGTGGACGAGGCGATGGCCCCCGGCGCGCCGGTCCTGCACGACGACATGTTCACCTCCGGCGTCGAGCCGAAGCCGACCGCGCCGTCCAATGTCGCCAAGGTCGTGACATTCAAGAAGGGCGACGCCGAGGCCGGCTTCGCGGAAGCCGACGTGATCGTCGAGGGCCACTACACCACCCAGCCGGTGCACCAAGGCTACATCGAGCCGCACGCCTGCCTGGCGACCTTCGCGCCGGACGGCCAGGTGCAGATCCACAGCTCCAGCCAGGGCCACTTCATGGTCCGCGCCTACACCGCCAAGCTGCTGGCCATGCCGATGTCCAACATCCGGGTGAACCCGGCCGAGATCGGCGGCGGCTTCGGCGGCAAGACCCTGGTGTACTTGGAGCCTCTCGCCGTCATGCTGTCGAAGAAGTCCGGCCGCACCGTCAAGATGCAGATGACGCGCGAGGACGTGTTCCGCGCCTCCGGCCCGACCTCGGGCGCGTCGATGGACGTCAAGATCGGCGCCAAGAGGGACGGCACGATCGTCGCCGCCAAGCAGGTGCTGAAGTACCAGGCGGGCGCGTTCGCCGGCTCGCCGATCGGGCCGGGCTGCATGTGCGGCTTCGCCATGTATGACCTGCCGAACGTCGATGTCGTCGGCTACGACGTGGTCAGCAACCGCCCCAAGGTCGCGGCGTACCGCGCCCCCGGCGCGCCGATCACGTCCTTCGCGGTGGAAAGCCTGATGGACGAACTGGCCATCAAGCTGGGCATCGACCCGCTGACCCTGCGCGAGAAGAACGCCGCGAGGAACGGCACCAAGACGCATTACGGCCCGACGCACCAGAACATCGGCTTCACCGCCGTGCTGGACGCCGTGAAGTCGCACCCGCACTGGAAGTCGCCGCTCAAGCCCGGGCAGGGCCGTGGGCTGGCGGCGGGCTTCTGGTTCAACATCGGCGGCGAATCCTCCGCCAGCGTGCATGTCAGCGAGGACGGCACGGTCACCGCGGCGACGGGCAGCCCGGACATCGGCGGCTCGCGCGCCTCGATCGGCATGATGGTGGCCGAGGTGCTGGGCGTGCCGGCGACAACGGTGCGCACCATCGTGGCGGACACCGCCTCGATCGGCTTCACCCATGTCACCGGCGGCTCGCGCGTGACCTTCGCCACCGGCATGGCGGCGACGCAGGCGGCCGAGAAGGTGGTGGAAGACTTGAAGTCGCGCGCCGCGCAGATCTGGGACATCCCGGTCGAGGCGGTCGAGTGGAAGGACGGCAAGGCGTATCCCGCTGGCTCCAACGCCGGCGCCTTCGAACCGCTGGACCTCGCGTCCCTGGCGCTGAAGGCGGCGCGCACCGGCGGGCCGCTGATCGCCGAGGTCTCGATCAACGCGCAAGGCGCTGGCGCGGGTTTCGGCGCGCATATCTGCGACGTGTCGGTGGACAAGGAAACCGGCCACGTCACGATCGAGCGCTACACGGCGGTGCAGGACGTCGGCAAGGCGATCCACCCGAGCTACGTCGAGGGCCAGATGCAGGGCGGCGCGGCGCAGGGCATCGGCTGGGCGTTGAACGAGGAGTACATCTACAACGCCAAGGGGCAAATGGAGAACCCAGGCTTCCTGGACTACCGGGTGCCCGTCGCCTCCGACATGCCGATGATCGAGGCCGTGCTGGTCGAGGTGCCCAACCCGCGGCATCCGTTCGGCGCGCGCGGCGTGGGCGAGGTGCCGATCGTCCCGCCGATGGCGGCGATCGCCAACGCCATCCGCGGCGCGACCGGCCTGCGCATGCCGAACCTGCCGATGTCGCCGCCCAAGCTTCGCGCGGCGTTCGACGCGGCCGGCGTTTAAGGCTGGCTGATGGCTAGGGTCGTCCTTTCCTCGGGTTCCGTCAGCCACCGGTTCACCGGCGGCCAGACGGAGTTCGAGGTCGAGGCGACCACTTTCCGCCGGCTGGTCAGGGAACTGGACCGGCGCTTTCCCGGCCTGGGCGCCCAGGTCGAGGAAAGCATGGCGATCGCCATCGACGGCGAGATCTATCAGGATGCCTATGCCGCCGAGCTGCGGCCGGGCAGTGAGATCTACCTGATCCCGAAAATCGGCGGAGGTTGAAGGCTGGCCTTGGCGCTGCCCAAGTTCCTTGCCTTCATTCAAGGGCCGTGGGCAGCCTGGGTTGATCAACGCTTGGCGGAAGCCATGCCGGCCTGGCAGTTTACGCCGCCGGCCTTGGGCGTCCGGCGGAATGCTCCGTCATCACCTGCAATTCCATTACAAACCCAATCTAATATCAAAAGCAATAATTAAATTGACACTGCTCGCGCGCAACAAGTAAGCGGAAAGCAACGCTTTGCTTGGCAAACGATGCAGGGGCTGAGATGTCACGCTGTTCAATGGCCCTTGCGTCCCTGACGGTTGTCATGCGGCAGCCGGTTGCAAATGAGCAATAACCCTCCGGCGCTGTCTGGTCCCACCGACATACGGGCAACCCTGGAACTGTTCAGGTTCTACCGCCCTGAAGTTGGCCTGCACAGGCTTCTGGAGAATGCCGGCATTGTCTCGATGCCGCAGCGGCAGATTTACCAGGCGGTGCATAACCGTCCGCCCGACAGCTACGAAGCCTTGCTGCGGCAGAACGCCAACTCCGATCTTGCAACGTTTATCGCCGCCTTGTCCAGCGCCGAGTTCCAGGAAAACTTGATTGCCCACGTGCTGCGGGCGTTTCCGGAAAAGCGCCGGCTGTTTTTCGTGCATATCCCGAAAACGGCGGGAGTTGACTTGGCGACCCACCTGATCTCCCGCTACCCGTCGCTCAGCACGACGTTGCTGAACCGCGACCTGACGCCCAGGCGGGAGCAGCTTTTCCTGGCGATCAAGCATGTCGTGCTGGAAATGACGTGCTCGGACACGATCTTCATTTCCGGGCACACCCACCTTGGGACCTTTCAGCGCTGGTGCGAAAACGGCATACGGTTCCAGGACCGGGTCTTCACGGTGATCCGCGAGCCGCTGCAGCAGATCCTGTCGCAGCTCAATTACACCCTGACCCGCATTTTCTCGGATGAGACGCCAACGCCGCCCGACACCGCCGGCTGGCGCAGCGAGTTCCAGGTGGAAAACCTTGCCCTGCGCCATTCCAGGGATCAGGTGCTGCACCTGGCACGCCGCATCCTCCGTCACCAGGGGGTGGTTGTTCCGAACGTGATCTGTTCCTACCTTGGCGGAGGCTCCTGCAAGCAAGCCCTGCTGCAAACCGCGGCGCACGACCTGGAAGTCATCGAACTGAAGCAACTTGACGCTTGGGCAAGGCAGCAGTGGAACATCGCTTCCGGCGCCAAGCTGAACGCGTCGGAGAAGTTCATCGCATTGCAAGACCTGTCCCGCGACGACCTGGAGTACGCCCAAGGCATCGTGGGGGAGGACACGCAATATTACCGGGACGTGCTGGCCGCCCATGAACGTCACGGCCAAGTATCGATACGCGGCGGCCAGATCTTCAGGTAATCATCCGCTGCCATACGTTTGAAGGAACATTTCAACCGATGCGCTGACAACCCTGTCGATGTCGCCGCTCGGCGGGTCCGGCAGCATCGCCAGCTTGCGGCGCATCACCAGGCGCGTCTGGCACAGGTTGAAGAACTGCTCCGCGGCGAAGTCGGGGTCGGGCACGGACAGGCGGCCCCGGCGGGTTTCCTCGGCCAGCCATTCCGCCATGAAGGCGATGGCGCGCGCGGGCCCGGCGTCAAAGAACACGCGCGCGAGGTTGGGGAACTTCGCCGCCTCGGCGATCACCATGCGATACATCGCAAGCCCCGCGTCGGACAGCATCATGGCAAGCATGCGCCGCCCGATGCCGTGCAGCACGGAGGCCGGGTCGTCCAACTGGTCGCGGCGGTCGAAGACATGCGCAAGCGTCTGGCCGCAGGTGTCCGTCACATAGGCGGTGAACAAGGCCGCCTTGCTGTCGAAATAATTATACAGGGTGCCCTTGGAAACGCCGGCCACCGAGGCGATGCGCGCCATGCTTGCCCCCTCGTAGCCGTCCGTCGCGAACACCTTGGCCGCGCCGAGCAGGATTTGCGCCCGCTTTTCCGGGCTGAAGACTTCCGAGGGGACATCCATCGCGCTAGCCAATCATCCGTTGGGTCTATTGACAACCCATATGGGTCCCTTACCTCTGGTCGTCTAGTGACCGAACGGTTCGGTCAGTGATGTGGCGCTGGAGAGTGTCTGATGGATGACCTGACACAGGAAACGCGGCAACCTCCCGTTGAAGCCAGGCAGTCCAAGCCGTTCAACGAGACGTCGTCGAACCAGGGCCGCCCGCCGGAGAAGCCGAGTCGGTGGAAGCGCGTGCTGGGTGTTGCCATAGGCGGCCTGGTGCTGATCGGGCTGGTTGTCGGCGGCACGATCTACTGGTTGAACGCGCGGCATTTCGCGTCAACCGACGACGCCATGATCGACGCCTACAGCAC
>CAXTXZ010000078.1:6661-10675 GCA_964248015.1 uncultured Rhodopila sp.
ACCAGACGCAGGACGTACGGCGGCCCCCCGTCGAAGCCTCGCAATCCAAGGGGACCCCACCGGACGAAGGGCAGCCGCGGAAGCCAAGCCGCTGGAAGCGCGTGCTGGGCTTTGCCGTCGGCGGCGTGGTGCTGATTGGGCTGGCCATTGGCGGCACGCTGTACTGGTTGAACGCACGGCATTTCGAGTCGACCGACGATGCCATGATCGATGCCTACAGCACGCAGATGGCGCCGCGCGTCGCGGGGCAGGTGACGAAGCTTCTGTTCGCCGACAACCAGCACGTCTCGGCCGGGCAGGCCCTGGTGCTGATCGATCCGCGCGACTACCAGGCAAGGGTGGACCAGGCGCGGGCGCAGCAGGCGGGGGCCGAGGCGTCCTTGCAGCAGGCGCAGGCGCAGGTCGTCGTGCAGCAATCCTCCGTCGATCAGGCCATCGCCAACACCCATGTCCAGGAAGCCGACCTGGTGCAGGCTCGCCAGGACTTTGACCGGTTCCAGAAGATCAACCCGAACGCCGTGACGCGCCAGCAGGTCGACGCGGCGACGGCGACGTTCCATTCGGCGCAGGCCAAGCTCGACGCCGGGCGGCAGACGGTGGAGGGGATGCGGGCGCAGGTCCGCGCCGCGCAGGCGCAGGTGCTGGCGGCGCAGGCCTCGCTGAAGCAGGCCGAGGCGGCGACGCAGACGGCGGAGCTGCAACTGTCCTATTGCTCGATTGTCGCGCCCGTGGCCGGCATCGTGACGCACCGCACGGTTGACGCGGGCAACTATGTCTCCGCCGGGCAGCCGATGTTCGCGCTGGTGCAGGACGAGCGCTGGATCACCGCCAACTTCAAGGAAACCCAGCTTGCCAACATACGGCCGGGACAGGATGTGGACGTGACGGTTGACGCCGCGCCGTCCGTCACGTTCCACGGCCGGGTGGACAGCTTCCAGGCCGGCACCGGGTCGGCCTTCAGCGCCCTGCCGGCCGAGAACGCCACCGGCAACTACGTCAAGATCGTCCAGCGCCTGCCGGTCAAGATCGTCTTCGACGACGCGCGGGTGAAGGACTACACGCTGGCGCCCGGCATGTCCGCCGTTCCGTCCGTCCGGGTGCGCTGAGGCATGGCCAACGCCGCGCTGCCACGCTCCGCCGCCGGCGGGCGCAATCCCTGGCTGATCGCCGTCGTGGTGTCGATCGCCACCTTCATGGAGGTGCTGGACACCACCATCGCCAACGTCGCCTTGCGCCACATCGGCGGCAGCCTGGGGGCGGACCAGGATGAATCGACCTGGATACTGACCAGCTACCTGGTGTCCAACGCGATCGTCCTGCCGGTCAGCGGCTGGCTGGCCAACGTCATCGGCCGCAAGCGCTTCTACATGATGTGCGTGGGGCTGTTCACCTTTGCCTCGCTGCTGTGCGCGCTGTCCGACTCCCTTGGCATGATGCTGGCCGCGCGGGTGCTGCAAGGCATCGGCGGCGGCGGCATGGCGCCAACCGAGCAATCGATGTTCGCCGACACCTTTCCGCCGGAGAAGCGGGCGCAGGCCTTCGCGCTGTATGGCCTGACCGTGGTCAGCGCGCCGGCCATCGGCCCGGTGCTGGGCGGCTGGCTGACCGACAACCTGTCCTGGCACTGGGTGTTCCTGATCAACCTGCCGGTCGGGCTGCTGTCGCTGACCCTGGTTGGGCTGCTGGTCGTCGAGCCGAAGGTGCTGCAAGACGAGCGGCGGCAGCTTCTGAGGAAGGGCCTCAACATCGACATCCTGGGCCTGATCCTGGTGGTCATCGGCTTTGGCGCGTTGCAGATCCTGCTGGACCGGTATGAGCAGGATGACGGTTTCTCATCCAGCTTCATCGCCAGCCTGGGGGTGGTCAGCTTCGTGTCGCTGCTGGGGCTGATCGTTTGGGAACTGGTGCATCCGCAACCCGTGGTGGACGTGCGTCTTCTGGGGTACCGCACCTTCGGGATATCCTGCGGGCTGATGTTCCTGGTGGGGTTCCTGCTGATCAGCACGACGCAGCTCCTGCCGCAGCTCACGCAGTCGCTGCTGGGCTATGACTCGACAACCGCCGGGCTGACGCTGGGCGTCGGCGGCATCGCGACCCTGTGCCTGATGCCGATCGCCGGCATTGTGACCGGGCGGCTGGTGCAGCCGAAATGGCTGATCCTGATGGGCGTGCTGGGCATAGGCTGGTCGCTGATCGCGGCGGCGGGCCTCGACCTCAGCATCAGCTTCTGGAGCGTGTCGCTGGCGCGCGTCAGCCAGGTCGTCTGGCTGCCGTTCCTGTTCATCCCGCTCAGCGCGGTGTCGTATGTCGGCCTGCCGCCTGACCGCAGCAGCGAGGCGTCGGCGTTGTTCAACCTGATGCGCAACCTGGGCGGCAGCGTCGGGGTCTCCTTCGTCACGACGATGCTCCAGGAACGCACGCAGTTCCACCATGCGCGCTTGGCGGAGCACATCACCGCGTATAACGGCTATGGGTGGACGACGCCGCTTGCCCCGGTTGACGCGATGGTGCAGGCACAAGCCTCCGTCATGAGCTATCTCGACGTTTTCTGGCTGCTCGGGATGCTGGCCCTGGTTGTCTCGCCGGTGATCCTGCTGCTGCCGCGGGCGCCGAAGGGGGCGGCCATGGCTCATTGACGGCGTTGGCTTCGATACCTTTGGATGACCTTGATGATTAATATGCCTGAACCAACAAGGGCCTTAGATCCGGCAGCCGCCCCGCCGGCTGGCGCGAGGCCGGCGACGCGAAACCCCGCTAGCCGCCGCGTTCCCTGGCGGCTGGCGGGGGCAGCGCTGCTCCGCGCCACGGCTTTGGGCGGCACGGTCCTGGGCGCCACGGCCTTGGGCGGCTGCGCGGTGGGGCCGGATTTCAAGGCGCCGGAGTGGGCGTCCCCGGTTTCCTGGTTCAGTGGCCCGAAGCAGGCGGTGAGGCCACCGGCCAGCGAGCCCGTGGCCGAGCCGGTTGATCCCAACTGGTGGACGCTGTTCGGCGACGACGAGCTGACGAAGCTGGAAAGGCGCGTCGCGGGGGAGAACCTGGACGTCAAGGTTGCCGGCATACGGCTTACTGAATCACGCGCGCAGCTCAGCCTTGCCAACGCTTCGGCGTTTCCGACGCTGAACGGCAACGGGTCCTATACGCGGGAACGCGCCAGCAACAACGGGTTCTTCGCGCTCACGCCAAACGCGGCCGGCGGAACCGCCGCCAACGGCGCAACCGCCGCCAACGGCGCGATAGGCAACAGCGCGGGCGGGGTCCAGAGCCATGGCTTGGCCCCTTTCGACATCTGGCAGTACGGGTTCGACGCGTCGTATGAGATCGACCTGTTCGGCCGCGTGCGCCGGTCCATCGAATCCGCCACGGCGACAACCGAGGCCGCCACCGAAGCCCAGCGGACGGCCTTGCTGTCCAGCCTGGCCGAGGTCGCGCGTGACTACATCCAGTTGCGCGGGGTGCAGGCGCAGTTGCAGATCGCCCGCGACAACGCCCGCACCGCGCGGCAAAGCCTGACCCTGACGCAGCAGCGGGCGGCTGGCGGCGTGACCACCGACCTGGACGTGGCCAACGCGTCGGCCCAGTTGCGCACCACCCTGTCGCAAATCCCCAGCCAGGAGCAACAGGAGGCGCAGCTTATCAACGCGCTGAGCCTGCTGCTGGGACAGCCGCCGAACGCCTTGCGGGCGGAGCTTGAGACGACGCGGCCGGTGCCTCCGGTGCCGCCGCGCGTTCCGGTCGGCCTGCCGTCGGAACTGGCCCGGCGGCGTCCGGACATCCGGCAGGTGGAGGCGCAGCTTCATGCCGCGACCGCCGACATCGGCGTGGCGCAGGCGAACTTCTACCCGTCCCTTAAGCTGACCGGCAGCATCGGGCTGCAATCCTTGCAGCTTAACCATGTTTTCGACCTGAACTCGAGGCAGTACGCGGTGGGGCCGGGCCTGACGATCCCGATCTTCGAGGGCGGCCAGTTGCGCTCGACGCTGCAACTGCGCAACGCGGCGCAGCAGGAGGCGGCGG
>CAXTXZ010000079.1:0-10639 GCA_964248015.1 uncultured Rhodopila sp.
CCCATCGTAAGGGCGCAGCAAGCTGCGGGGAATGTATCCCGAAAGCGATTCAAACGAGCAGATCCTGGCCACCATGCTGTCCGGCAACAGGGTCCGCTCGCGGCATTCGCAGTTGGGGCGAAGTTCAAGCATCCTATTCCGCCGCAACCGCCACCGCGTCCGGGCCGGTCAGCTCAAACCCCCGGTAGCCTTCCGCCGCGATCTCGTCGCAGGTCTGCCGGTAAGCCCCCACCCCGCCGATATAGGGCATGAACACGCGCGGCTTGCCGGGAATGTTGGCCCCCATGTACCAGGAGGCCGCCGACGGGTACAGCGTCGTGTCGGCGACCTCGTTGACATGCGCCACCCACGCATCCTCCGCCGCCAGCGACGCCTCGATGCACGCCAGCCGCCGGCTGGCCATGCGGCTCAGGCAGTCGGCCACCCAGTCAACATGCTGCTCGATCGACACCATCATGTTGCTGAGCACCGAAGGGCTGCCCGGCCCGGTGATCATGAACATGTTGGGAAAACCCGCCGTCATGACGCCAAGATAGGTTCTCGGCCCCGCTTCCCACTTGTCCGCCAGCGTCTTCCCGCCGCGCCCGACGATCCGCATGCGGGTCAGCGCCCCGGTCATCGCGTCGAACCCGGTCGCGAAGACGATCGCATCAGCCGTGTAGTCCCGCCCCCCGGCCCGCACGCCCTCGGGCGTGACAGCCTCGATCGGCGCACATCCACCAGATCGACGTTCGACCGGTTGTAGGTCAGATAGTAGTCGGTATCGACGCAGATCCGTTTCGTGCCGATGGGATGGTTCGTCGGCGCAAGCAGGTCCGCCTTCGCCGGATCGCGCACCATCGCCCTGATCTTGCCGCGCACGAACTCCGCCGCCGTGTCGTTCGCCGCCTTGCTGAAGATCAGGTCGTTGAATGACGCCATGAACGACGTCCCGCCGCTCTCCCAGCGCGCCTCATACACCGCGAGCCGGTCCGCCTCGGACATCTCAAGCGCGCCGACATTGTTTGGGTTGGTCAGCACGCCGGTGCGAGCCATGCGCGCCTCGGCCCGCCTGGCCGGGTAATCCGCCTTCCAGGACTGCGCGTACTCCTCCGGCATCGGCCGGTTGCGCGACGGGATGCTGAAGTTTGGCGTGCGCTGGAACACGGTGACATGCGCCGCCTGCGCCGCGATCACCGGGATCGATTGGATCGCCGATGACCCCGTGCCCACCACGGCGACATTCAGCCCGGTGAAATCAACCGGCTCGTGCGGCCAGTGCCCGGTGTGGTAGGTCTTGCCCCTGAAGCTGTCCAACCCCGGAAAATCCGGCATCCTGGCCGCCGACAGGCACCCCGTCGCCATCACGCAGAACCGCGCCGACACCACGTCGCCGCGATCCGTCCGCACCGTCCAGCGGTTCGTCGCCTCGTTGAACACCGCCTCCGTGACCCGCGTCTCGAACCGCATGTCCCGCCGCAGGTCCAGCCGGTCGGCGACATGGTTGGCATAACGCAGGATTTCCGGCTGCCCGGCGAACACCTCGCTCCATTGCCACGTCTGCTGCAACTGCTCGGAGAACGAGTACGAATACTGCATGCTCTCGACATCGCAGCGCGCGCCCGGATAACGGTGCCAGTACCAGGTCCCGCCAACGCCGGAGGCGACGTCAAACACAACGCCCGACAGCCCCAGGCCCCTCAGGCGATGCAGCATGTACATCCCGCCGAAGCCCGCGCCGACGATCACGACATCCTTCTCTCCGGACACCGCTGAGCGCGAGGGATGCGTCGTCTGGGACATGGCTGCTCCTGAACCTAATCGTTGCCCGGCAACCGATACCGTCAGCCGACGCTTTGTCAACCAATCAATAGCGCCGTGAACCACCCTGTTCCTTGATGTGGTATCATGATACCACATCAGAAAACCGCTTGACGATCAACGGCCTCCCGCCCATACCCCTGCCTTCCAAACCAACGGACACTGATAATCCCCATGCTCAGCAGCACGCCCTCGATCAAGCCGGCGGAGGTGAAGAAGGACTGGGTTCTGATCGATGCCGACGGCATCGTTCTCGGCCGCCTCGCCGTCGTGATCGCCAACCGCCTGCGCGGCAAGCACAAGCCGCAGTTCACCCCGCACGTCGATTGCGGCGACAACGTCGTGGTCGTGAACGCCGAAAAGGTGCGCGTCACCGGCAACAAGGCGGAGCAGTCGGTCTTCTACTACCACACCGGCTATGCCGGCGGCATCAAGGGCCGCTCGATCCGCCAGCGCCTGGACTCCAAGCACCCGGAGCGCGTGCTGGAAAAGGCGGTGGAGCGCATGATCACCCGCGGCCCGCTGCAGCGCAAGCAGATGAAGCACCTGCATGTCTACGGCGGCGCGACCCATCCGCACGAGGGCCAGCAGCCCAAGCCTCTGGACGTCGCCGCCTTCAATCCCAAGAACAAAAGGGTCTGATCGCCATGTCAGGAAGCCAAACCGGCACCCTTGCCGACCTCAAGGAAGCCCTGTCCGCTCGTCAGGCCGCCGCCGAGGCCGAGGCCGCCGCGTCTGGCGCGCCCGCGCCCACCCCCGTCCTGTCTGACCAACCCAGGCGCGAGCCGAAGCGCGACAACCTCGGCCGCTCCTACGCCACCGGCCGCCGCAAGGAATCCACCGCGCGCGTCTGGATCAAGCCCGGCAAGGGCGACATCACGGTGAACGGCAAGAAGGTCGTGCAGTACTTCGCCCGTCCGGTGCTGCGCATGTTGCTGACGCAGCCCTTCCTGGTGGCGGACCGCTACAACCAGTTCGACGTGTTCTGCACCGTCTCTGGCGGCGGATTGTCCGGCCAGGCCGGCGCCGTCCGGCACGGCATCAGCCGAGCGCTGACCTATTACGAGCCTGACCTGCGAAGCATCCTGAAGGTAGCAGGCTTCCTGACCCGTGACCCACGCGCGGTGGAACGCAAGAAGTACGGCAAGGCCAAGGCCCGCCGCAGCTTCCAGTTCAGCAAGCGCTGAACGCCCAAGGGCCAGGAGGTTCCAACTTCAAACCCTGAACCCTCTCGTCACGGCTTGGCTCTCTCGTCACGGCCCACCCCACTTCCGTTTCGTCATGGCCCAGCTTGTCCGGGCCACCTCTCCCGGCATGTTGCCTGCACAAGCCCGCAAAGACCCGCCGCTCAACGTCGTCGCAAGCCAGCGTCAGTGCCGGTCATCCAGGCCGAGGCGTCTCATCCCGAATGGCAATCGTTTGCAGCAACAGGAACCGCCGAGCCAGCACGCCATACAAGGGGCGACGGCAAACAAGGCGGGAGAGTGCGAACGACAGGAACGCCGTCGCCATGAGCGGGATGGTCAGGCTCTGGTTCGCCGTCATCTCCATGACGATCACCGTGGCGGTGATCGGCGCCTGCACCACGCCCGAGAAATACGCCGTCATCCCCAGCAAGATCATCGCCCCCACCGGCGCGCTCGGCACCAGCGGCGCCACGATCGACCCCAACGCCGCGCCGATCGACAAGGAGGGCGCGAAGATCCCGCCCGGAATGCCGCTGACATACGACACCACCGTCGCCGCCAGCTTCAGCAACCCGTATACAGGCGGCAAGGCGGAGTGTCCCTCCACCATCCCGCGCGCCTGCTCATAGCCCGTGCCGTATGTCTGGCCGCCGGACAACCAGCCGATCACCGCCAGCAGCAACCCGCAGATCGCCGCGAAAGCCACCGGATAACGCAGGATCAACTGGCCCGACCACCCCGGCAACCCACGCGCGGCGATGATCAGCGACTGGCTGAACAAGCCACCCGCCAGCCCGCCGACCACGCTGCACAAAAGCACCGCCATCCACGCCGCCTGGTTGCCCAGCGCCGCCGAAGTCTGGCCGAAATACGTGTAGTTGCCGACCAGCCCCAATGTGGTCGCGCCCGCGATGACCACCGCGGTGAACACGGTGCCCGATGTGCGCGCCTCAAAGGAGTGGCTGAGTTCCTCAATGGCGAACACGATCCCCGCCAGCGGCGTGTTGAAAGCGGCGCCAACCCCCGCCGCGCCGCCCGCCAGCACCAGCGCCCGCTGCAACTCCGGCCGGGGCAGCCGCAGCAGCCTGCCAAGCGCGTGCATGATCGACGCGCCGACCTGCACCGTCGGCCCCTCGCGCCCGATCGACGCGCCCGAGGCAAGCCCCAGCAGCGTCAGCAGCACTTTCCCCAGCGCGATCCGCAACGACAGCACACGGCTGACCATCGCCTGGTCCTCCATGTGCAACGCCGCGATCGTCTGTGGAATGCCGCTGCCCTGCGCCCCCGGAAACACATGCCGGGTCAGCAGCACCGACAGCGTCAGCCCCAACGGCGCCAGGATGAACGGCAGCCAGGGCCGTCCGCTCGTGACGGCGAGGAACAGCCCGCCCGCCCAGTTCGCCGCCTGAGCGAAACCCACCGCGACCGCCGCGACGATCACGGCGCCGACCCAGAACACCAGCCGCCGCCACCACAGCCGCGGCGACACCAGCGGCATCCGCTTCAGGCGCACGAAGCGCCGGCCTCGCCCAACAAGCAGCATCAACAGCCCGTCCCCCCACCAAGGACAACCCGGCGCGCCGCGTCGTCAGGCCGCCCGCGGCATCTCGTTCCGGCTGCGCATGAGCGGCTGGATGCGCGTGCCGAACTGTTCCATGCCGATCAGGAAGTCGTCAAACGTCAGCATCACGCCCTCGACGCCCGGCACGTCCGACAATTGGTCCAGCATGCGCGCGATGCTGGCGTAGGAGCCAACCAGCACGCCCCCCTGCGTCGGCAGGCTTTGCATGTTGTAGGTCTTGCGCTTGTTTGGTCCGGCCAGGGGATCGTGCGTCGGATCATCCTCGGCCTGCGCCTCGCGCCAGCCAATGGCCTCATGGTCAGTGCCAGAGACGTAGTGCTCCCACTTCGCCATGGCGGCGGCGTCGGTTTCATCGGCGATGACCATGGTGGACACCAGCGCGCCGCATGCCCGCCCTGTCTCCGCCGTCGCCCTCATCAGGCGCGCCACGCTGTCCTTCACCGCCGCAGGCGTGTTGACCCCGAAGCTGGAGCAGAAGTTGTAGTCCGCGTGCTGCGCCGCGTACCGCGTGCCCGCGTCGCTCTGCGCGGCGCAGATAATCGGAATCTTCGCCGTCGGCAGCGGCAGGCAGCGGCAGTCGTCCATCTGGAAGAAATGCCCCTTGTGGTCCGACCGCCCGGTTTCCCAAAGCTCCTTCATGATCGTGACGTACTCAGCGCACAGGTCGTAGCGCCTGGTGTAATGCTCCGCCCCCGGCCAGATGCCCATCTGGGTGTATTCCCGCCGCTGCCAGCCCGAGATGATGTTCACGCCGAACCGCCCGTGCGAGATCGAATCGATCGTCACCGCCATGCGCGCGGTGATCGGCGGCGGCATGGTCAGCACGGCGCAGGTGGCGAAAAGCTGGATCTTGCTGGTGGTGGCGGCAAGGCCCGCCATCAGCGTGAAGGACTCCAGGTTGTAGTTCCAGAACTCCGACGGCCCGCCAAAGCCGTGCAGCTTGATCATCGACAGCGCGAAGTCGAAGCCAAACCCTTCCGCCTTCTGTACAATCGTGTTGTTCAGATCAAAGCTGGGCTTGTACTTTGGCGACGTGGTGGAGATCAGCCAGCCATTGTTGCCGATGGGAATGAAAACGCCAAGCTTCATGCTGCTCTCCGTGTGTCAGGACGTGATGAATTCGTTCCATTTTCGCGTCAGGTAGCGGTCCTCGTCCATCACCGAGTTCCACACGGCTATGTTGCCCATGCGCTGCTCAAAGCTGCCGCCGTCGCGCGTCCGCCCGGCCTTTTCCACCAGCTTGCCAAACGGATCGACAATGTCCGTCGCCGCCGGCTTGCCGCCATACCAGTAGCCCCACTCGGCATCCGTCATGAACTTGCGCGCGTTCTCCGGCTGCGCCGAGTAGTACCCCTCCCGCGCGACAAACGCCCCCGCGAAGCCCGAGCAGTACCAGTTCAGGTATTCGTAAAAGCAATCCAGCTTCAGCCCCGTCAGGTGCTTCATCGCGCCCACCATGTAGCCCCAGCCGCGATAGCCTTCCTTCAGCGGCTGGAACACGCAGTCGATCCCGCGCGTGCGCACCGCGGTGACCGCCGGCGACCACATCGACTGGATCACCACCTCGCCCGAGGCCATCAGGTTCACCGACTGGTCGAACGTGCTCCAGAACGACCGGAACTGCCCGGCCTGCTTGATCTCCATCATCTTGGCGATGGTCTTGTCGATCTCCGGCCGGGTCATGTTGCCCTTGTTGCCGTATTTGATCGTGCCGCTCGCCTCCATCGCCATGGCGACGTCGATCACCCCGGTGGTCGGGCTGTCCTGCAACGCCGCCTTGCCCTTGAAGTCGGGCGAGATCAGGTCGGCCCAGCTCGTCACCGGCCGCTTCAGCAGGTCGGGGCGTATCCCCAGCGTGTCGGCGTTGGTGACGGTCGGAACAACCGTCACCCAGTCGGTGGGCTCCAGGGACAGCTTGGCCCCGCTCGGGTCCGCCGCGTACAGGATGGTGTAGGGCGCGACACCCTGCTTCGACACTTCCCGCCCGTCGGCGTAATGCCCCTTGGTGAACATCGGCAGCGTCTGGTCCCAGTACTTGAACTTGCCGACCGGGATCGTTTGCAGGATGTCGCGGCCGGGCAGGTACCTCAGCCACACCATGCTGATGTCGGCGCAGTCGATCGCGCTCGATTGCGACAGCAGCCGGTTCAGCAGGTCGGCGTTCTCGGACGTCTGCATCTGCACCGTGAACCCCAGCTCCTTGCTCGCCTGTTCGGCGATCCTCGGGATCGCGGTCACCGGCGGCCCGGCATGGCGCAGCAACACATCCTTGATGTTCTGCGCCCAGATTGTCGGAAACCCGCTGATCGCCCCGCTGCCAACGGCGGCCCCGGCGACGGCGGACTTGATAAGGGAACGGCGGCTCGTCTTCATGCTGGGGATTTCCCTGGTTCAGGACGTGATGAATTCGTTCCAGCGGCGCACGAGGTAGCGGTCCTCGTCCATCACCGCGTTCCAGACGGCGATGTTCCCCATCCTGGTTTCGAAGCTGCCGCCGTCGCGCACCCGACCCGCCTTCTCGACCACGCGGCCAAAGGGATCGATGATGTCGGAGGTGGCCGGCTTGCCGCCGTACCAGTAATCCCACTCCCCCTCGGTCAAGTATTTCCGCGCCGTTTCCGGCTGGGTCGAGTAATACCCTTCCCGCGCCACGAACGCCCCCTGGAAGCCCGAGGCGTACCAGTTCATGTACTCCCAGAAACAATCCAGCTTCAGCCCGCTGACATGCTTCATCACCCCGAGCGTGTACCCCCAGCCGCGATAGCCTTCCTTCAACGGCTGGAAGACGCAGGGAATGTTGCGCGTGCGAACCGCCGTGACGGCCGGCGACCACATCGACTGGATCACCACCTCGCCCGAGGCCATCAGGTTCACCGACTGGTCGAACGACGTCCAGAAAGAGCGGAACTGGCCGGCGTTCTTGATCTCGATCATCTTGTTGATGGTCTTGTCGATCTCGGCCTTGGTCATGTTCCCCTTGTCGCCGTACTGCACCAGCCCACTGGTTTCCAGCGCCATGGCGACATCGATGACGCCGATCGCCGCCTGGTCCTGCAGCGCCGCCTTGCCCTTGAAGTCGGGGCTGATCAGGTCGGCCCAACTGTTGACCGGCCGGCCGACCAGGTCGGGCCTGATGCCAAGCGTGTCGCCGTTGGTGATGGTCGGCGTGCCGGTCAGCCAGTCGGTCGGCGTCTTGGAGAACTTCTGCCCCGTCTCGTCGCAGTACAGCACGGTCCACGGCGCGGTGCCCTGCGTCGCCGCCTTGCGGCCATCGGGATACTCTCCCTTGGTGAACAGAGGGATCGTCTTGTCCCAGTACTTGAACTTGGCGATCGGGATCGGATGCAGCGTGTTGCGCCCAACGAGGTACTTCATGAAATACAGGCTGACATCGGCGCAATCGATTGCGTCCGGCGCGGAAAGGAACCGGTTCAGCAGGTCGCCGCCTTCCGACGCCTGCATGGTCACCGTGAAGCCCAGGTCTTTCGTCGCCTGCGCCGCGACCCCTGGAATGGCCATCACCGGCGTGCCGGCATGGCGCAGCGTCACGTCCTTGATGTTCTGCGCCCAGATGGTCGGAAAGCCGGTCACCGCGCCGCCGCCAACCGCCGCGCCTGCAACCGCGGCCGTGGCCTTGAGAACTGACCGGCGCGAAACCGGGCGGGAGCCAACTTCCATTGTATGAAACCTCCTGGGGATCTATACAAAGTGTCAGCAAGACCGGTGCCATCGTCCTTGATCGCATCGGACGCGGCTTTGCTGCCATCCAATGCATGCCGAGATTGCGCGGTCGCGGCGCACCGGCGCTCGGCCGTGGCGGAACTGCCAAGTTTGTATGCAGAAGTTATCGCATAACCAACCTTTGCGGCTTTCAGCGCCATGTTTCAGTGCGGCAAGCTGGCGCCGCCGAGACGCCTTCCTTCCCAAAAAGCCATTTTCCCCAACCCAAGCACCCAGCCCTCCTTGAGGCTCCGTCAGGGCAATCTGATCTGACAGGCTGCGCCACCCTTTCCCTGGACAACCGGTCGTCCAGGGAAAGTACAAACTCCAGGCCATGTGTGCTTCACCAATGCGTCACATACAACCGCATGAGGCGAATAGGCGCCCTGGCGGCACCACCCTTGCTAGCGTTCAACGCGCAGGCGTGCCTTCAATGGGGACACGTGCCTTAGAACATGATCGCCTGAGGTTGATCCAACCTCAGGCGTGAATCGCTCTCTCAAACAAAACGACGCGGAGCGGGATAGCGTTGACGTGAGGCTATCCCGCTCCGGAAATCAAAACGAGCTCCGAAAACAGCAGAAAGGGCTTTGAATGGCCACCTTGGGCATTACAGCGCGAAAATCCGTTGCCGACATCATCAGCGGTGGCGAGGCCGACAGCCACAACCTTGCCAAATCCCTCGGCCCCTTCAGCATCACGGCCATGGGCATCGGCGCCATCATCGGCGCCGGCATCTTCGTCCTCACCGGCACCGCCGCCGCGCGCTACGCCGGACCCGGCATCATGTTGTCCTTTGTCCTGGGCGGCATCGTGTGCTCCTTTGTCGGACTCTGCTACGCCGAGCTGGCCGCCATGCTGCCGGTGTGCGGCAGCAGCTACACCTACACCTACGCAACCTTGGGCGAGGTGTTCGCCTGGATCATCGGCTGGGACCTGATCCTGGAATACTCCATGGGCGCCGCCACCGTCGCCGTCGGCTGGTCGGGCTACGTCACCAGCCTGCTGCACGGCATCGGCATCGACATACCTCCAACGCTGGCCGCCGCGCCCGGCACCGTGGTGCACTACGCCGACGGTTCGGCCGGCACCGCGATCTTCAACCTCCCGGCCGTCATCATCGTCGGCCTGCTGACCACCATGCTCATCTTCGGCACCAAGGAATCGGCCCGCCTCAACAACGTCATGGTCGCCGTGAAGCTGACCGTCGTGGTCGCCTTCATCCTGTTGGGCGCGCAATACGTCAACCCGGCGCACTGGCACCCCTTCATCCCGGACAACAACGGCGAGTTCGGCCATTTCGGCTTCAGCGGCATCCTCCGGGGCTCCTCGGTCGTGTTCTTCGCTTACATCGGCTTCGACGCGGTTTCGACCGCGGCGCAGGAGGCGAAGCTGCCGCAACGCGACATGCCGATCGGCATCCTGGGTTCGCTGCTCATTTGCACCGTGCTCTACATCATGGTCTCGGCCGTGCTGACCGGCCTGGTGCCCTACGGCGACCTGAATGTCGCCGACCCGATCGCCAAGGGCGTCGACGTGATCGGCCTGGGCTGGTTCTCCCTCCTGATCAAGTTGGGCGCGCTGACCGGCCTGACCACCGTGATCCTGGTCTCGCTCTATGGCCAGAGCCGCATCCTTTACATGATGTCGCATGACGGCCTGCTGCCCGGCGTGTTCTCCCACATCCATCCGAAGCTGCAGACGCCTTACCTGAGCCAGCTCATGATCGGCGCGGTGGTCGCGGTCACGGCGGCGCTTGTGCCAATCGAAGTGCTGGGCGAGCTGGTCAGCATCGGCACCTTGTTCGCCTTTGTCCTGGTTTGCGCCGCCGTGATCTACCTGCGTCGGAGCAACCCCGGCACGAAACGCCCGTTCCGCGTTCCGGCCGTGCCCTGGGTCCCGGTCCTCGGCATCCTGTTCTGCCTGCTTCTGATGGCCGGCCTGCCGCTGGTGACCTGGGCCAGGTTGGCGGTCTGGCTGGTGATCGGCATGGTGATCTACATGTCGTTCGGCCGGCGCCACTCGATATTGCGCAACCCTGGCAGGGCGGCGCGCAACCTTTAGCCAAAGAACGGCGTGATCGCCCTGAAAGCGGTCACGCCGCAAGACCCTCAAACCCTGAGGCACTGCTCGACTTAAGCGTGATTGGTATGACTTTTGCAACAAATATGCCGCTGGCATTTAAGCGCATGGACTTCGATGTAAGACTCTGAACCAATTGCTGGGAACCAGAATGCGCTATCGGGAGAGTGTTGAGGATAAGCGCAAGCCCGCCGGTCAGCTCACGCGGGGCCGTGACGATGGAGTTCGGCAAAACTTAGATCGTGCCCCATCAAAACCCATCAGCCTA